>DTZQ01000097.1 GCA_012961305.1 Armatimonadota bacterium
AGCCACACCCCTTCCCGCGTGCGGGAGGATAGAGGGGGGGTATCCTGTATCCTGCATCGTGCATCCTGCACCCTGCTCCATGCCTCTTTTACCGCATTGTACCACAGACTTCTTTCTCCGTCAACTTGACAAAAAATGGGGCGTGGGGTAAACTTGAATGCGGGAGAACTACGAGTTCAAGGAGGGAAGGAATGAAACTCATTCACCATACGCAGGTGCCAGCGGAAGTGCCTCAGGAAGAAGCGCGGGGCGTTACTGTGCGCTGGGTTATTGGCCAGCAGGATGGAGCCCTAAACTTTGCCATGCGGGTATTTGAGGTGGAGCCCAACGGCTACACTCCCCGTCACCAGCATCCTTGGGAGCATGAAGTCTTCATTTTAGAGGGCCATGGGCAAGTATTGGGGGAGGGGAAGTGGCACGACTTTGGACCGGGCGATGTCATTTACATCCCACCCCAGGAAGAGCATCAGTTCCGCAATCCCTCCGACTGGAGCATAAAGTTCCTGTGCCTGGTTCCAGCGCCGGCGTACTGCGGCGCGGGCTGAAATGTTTCCCTTGACAGAAGGCGAATTTTTGTTTATAATGAGAAGGGGAAGGAAGGACCTAACGGGAGATTAGGCATGCGCAAACTCTCAGAGTTTGATTTGATTGAACAGGTGGGCAGCAAGTATGCCTTGGTAGTAGCCGTGGCCAATCGGGCCCGTCAACTCAATCAAGGGGCAACCCCGCTGGTGGAGACTAAATCCGACAACCCCGTCGCTATTGCCCTGGAGGAGATTGCGGCGGGGAAGTTAAAGGTGGAGTTTGAGCAGGAAAACGAGGAGGAAACTTGACCTCCGCATCGAAATAGAAACTCCGCTGGCCGTTAGTGGGCGAGCGGAGTTCATTCCTCTTGTAACCCTTTCCCTGCCGACCATGGCTGAAAAACGGGACTATTACGAAGTGTTGGGCGTGGACCGAAACGCCTCCGAGGAGGAAATTAAACGAGCCTTTCGGCGTCTGGCCCGTAAATACCATCCCGACGTGAATAAAGACGACCCGGAGGCGGAGGAGAAGTTCAAGGAGATAGGGGAGGCCTACGCCGTCCTGAGCGACCGGGGGAAGCGGGCGTTATATGACCGCTATGGACATGCGGGATTAGAACAGCGAGGCGGCGGTATGTCTCCCTTCGACGATTTCAGTATCTTTGGCGACTTTCGGGATTTATTCGAGCAACTTTTTGGCTTGGGCCCGCGTCAGGCTCGCCGGCGGGAGGGTCCTCAGCGCGGAGGGGATTTGCGTTACGATTTGGAACTAACCTTGGAGGAAGCCGCTTTTGGGGTGGAAAAGCAAATCGAAATCCACCGCTTGCAAGCCTGTCCCTCCTGTTTTGGCAGCGGAGCAGAAGCCGGTTCTTCCCCGGAACGGTGTCCCATGTGCGACGGCTACGGGCAGGTCCAGCACATGCAGCGCAGTTTCTTCGGCTATACGACTACCATTACCACCTGTCCCCGCTGTCAAGGCGAGGGAACAGTTATTTCCAATCCCTGTCACACTTGTGGTGGCACCGGCCGGGTAAGACGTCCCCGCCGGCTCACCGTAAAAGTGCCGCCGGGCGTGGACACGGGTTCCCGTATGCGTCTGACCGGGGAAGGGGATACAGGCATTCGCGGCGGGCCAGACGGGGATTTGTATGTGTTCATTTATGTTAAACCCCATGCATTATTCCAGCGGGAGGGAACGAATTTAGCCTGTGAAGTGCCCCTCAGTTTTCCTCAGGCGGCTCTGGGTGCAAGGGTGAAAGTGCCTACCCTCGATGGGGAGGCCGAATTGACCATCCCCCCCGGCACCCAGACAGGGGAAGTTTTCCTCCTGCGGGGCGAAGGTGTGCCCGACCTGCGTACCGGCCGACGGGGCGATTTGCACGTGGCCGTGCGCGTGGTCACCCCTACAAACTTGACCGAGGAGCAAAAGCGTCTCCTGGCGGCTTTTGCCGAGGCCTGCGGCGAGCAGGTCACAGGCGAAACACCGGGTCTGTTTGACAAACTCAAAAGCGTCCTGCGCGGACGTTAAGGGCCCTTGGTAGGAGGGTAACATGTCCGAGTTCAAATTAGTTCGCCTGGTGCGCACCCCCAGTTCAGAAGTGTACCTCATCTGGGACGAGGACACCCGCGTCGGCCAAGCCGACATCCACTACGCGGAGGGGTTGGTCCACATGACCATCGTGCTGGAACAAACCCTCTCTACCGAGGAGTTGGACCACCTGATTGCCCAATTCGACGAGGATGTGGTCTCTTCGTACCTCCCCGGCTGCGACCGGGAAAACTTCTTGGTCACGGTCTTCTTGGGCGAGGAAGTCATGTCCTACTCCGATACCGGTTTCGATGACTTTGACCGCGACCTAAACAACTTAGGCTCTGAAAATTGAAAATTACGTTTTCCGGCCGGAGGGCCTGACCTGGGCTGGGGGGTAATGGCGGGCGAAGTGCTTCACTTTCTCAAAATCTACGTATTTGCCCAGATTTTTGACGCTGAAACGGCTGATTAACTTCTGCAAGTCCCCAGAGCCACACCGCGGACAAGTTACCATTTCTTCGCCGCGTACCAATACCTCAAAAGTTTCTCCACATTGCCGACAGCGGTACTCGTAAATGGGCATGGTTCACTCCCGTCGGCGGACAATTTCCACCTCTGCGTAATCCACCACTCCTCCCAGGGGCACCGAAGGCTTACGCACACGCACCGTTACCTCCTCCACAGGGAAACGGGCTAATACTCCCTGAGCAATGGCCTCGGCGAAACCCTCCAAGAGGTTGAAGGGCCGCCCGTTGAGTTCTTGAACCAGCCGATATACCTCTCGGTAATCTACCGTTTGCTGTAAATCGTCAGTCTCCCCGGCTGGGCGCAGGTCCAGACGTAGTTCCACATCTACGCTGAACCTTTGTCCCAACGCTCGCTCCTCCGGGACAACTCCGTGATAGCCGTAAAAGGTCAGATTTTTGAGGCGAATAACATCCGTTGGCGATGCCATCGTTGTTGAGACCTCGCTCCGATTGGGCACGGATGACGGAAATTGGGCAACTGAGCAGTTGCACGATGCAGTTATCCTGTATTCTGCATCCTGTATCGAGGTGGAGGGGGGTGGTGATTGCCTAATTGCCCCTAAACGTCTACCCGCCCCCAGGCGGCGGTTCAATCCGCTTACTCTCGGTCAAAATTAGGGTGACCGGCTGGTCATGGGGTTCGACCGGCACCTTGTCCACCACTTGCACATCGAAGGCCAGGGCGATGCGCGGGACGTGGGGTGGCACTTTGCTCAGGAACCGGTCGAAGTAACCCGTACCCTGTCCCAAGCGGTGGCCCCAGCGGTCGAACGCCAGGCCTGGAACCACAATTAACTCCAACTCCTCCAAAGCGACCGGTTCAGAGGTTCCCGGCCGGGGTTCCGGAATGCCGTAGGCTCCGGGAGCCAGGTCGCGCGGGTTCCGCAGGCGCAAGGGCCACAACCGCTTGGTGGCTACCTCCGTCGCCGGCACCACTACCCGTTTGCCTTCGGCTAAGGCGCGCCGAATGAGGGGCAGGGTGGCCACTTCCGAATTTACCCCCACGTAGGTCAGCAGCGTGTGCGCCTGCTGGTACGCAGGTTCGCGGTACAGCCGCGCGAGAATGGCCGCGCTTTTCTCCTCTCGCACCGCTTTAGGCAGGGCCCTACGTGCCCGCCGGGCCGCCCTCCGCAAAGCGGCTTTGCTCCCATTACTTGCCGATACAGAACGTACTGAAGATGCGATGGATGATGTCCTCCGTTAGAGTTTCGCCGACGATTTCTCCTACGCAGCGCAAGGCGCCGCGTAAATCTACCGCCACCAGTTCCTCGGAGTAGCCAACCGCCAGGGTCTCCAACACCCGCTCCATATATTCCGCCGCTTCCTCCAAGGCCCGCTGGTGGCGAACGTTGGTCACCAAAACGTCTCCCGGTTCGACTCCCCCCTCCCATACCAATCGTTCGATGGCCGCTTCCAGTTCCGACAAACCCGCGCCGGTAAGGGCGGACAGGAGCACCTGAGGAGCCTGGGGCAGCCGCCGGGCGACCTCTTGGGTCTCCAGACGGGGCGGTAGGTCAGATTTGTTGAGCACTACCACCGTGGGGCGTCCAGCCACCGCAGTCAGGGCCAAGCGGTCCTCTGCCTGCAGGGGCTCGGAGCGGTCCAGCACCAACAGCACCAAATCGGCCCGTTCCAGCCAGGTCTGAGTGCGGCTCACGCCCTCGCGTTCCACGAGGTCCTCCGTGGGCCGCAATCCAGCCGTGTCCAACAGGCGCAGGGGCAGCCCCCGTATGTTGACCAGGTCCTCCACCACATCCCGCGTCGTGCCCGGCACGGGGGTGACGATGACCCGGTCCTCCCGCAGCAGCAGGTTCATCAGACTGGATTTGCCCACATTGGGCCGGCCAGCAATGACCGTGGTCACTCCCTCGCGGAGCACTTTTCCCTTCTCGGCACTGGCCGCCAATCGCCGCAGTTCTCCCAACAGGGCCTCTGCCCGCTGCCGCTGCTCCGTGGGGGAAATTATTTCGATGTCCTCATCGGTGAAATCCAGGGCCGCCTCCAGGTGGGCCAGGAAATCAATGAGTTGCTGGCGCAACTCCTCCACCCGGCGGGAGAGGTGACCTTCCAATTGGGACATAGCCGCGCGGGCACTGAGTTCCGTTTGGGCGCAAACTACATCCATCACCGCCTCCGCCTGGGCCAGGTCCATCTTCCCGTTGAGAAACGCCCGCTTGGTAAACTCACCCGGTTCCGCCAGCCGCGCTCCCTGCCGCACCGCCAAATACAGCACCCGTCGCAGCACCACCGGGCTCCCATGGCAACTGATTTCCACCACATCCTCTCCCGTGTAGGAATGGGGCGCGCGGAAGACGGTTAGCAGCACCTCATCCACTACTTCTTCGCCGTCCACAAGGCGTCCGAAATGGACGGTGTGGGAGGGGAACTCCGAGGGCCGGCCCCGGCCGCGAAACAGCGCGTCGGCCACGGCAGTCGCCTGCGGCCCGCTGAGGCGGATAATTCCCATCGCCCCCCGCCCCGGCGGCGTCGAAATGGCGACAATGGTATCCTCGTCCATACAGGATACTGCTTCCCTAAGCGCTCCCCTGGATTAGGAATCAAAGCGGATACTGCTTCGGATGGCCCCGCTCGTCGGCGTGGAACCAGAGGTTAATGAGGGGGTCCTCCTCGCTGGAGACCAAATGGTGCTCCTCGCCGGGCTCAATGATGAGCACATCGCCCACTTGCACCGGAATCCGCTCCTCGTTCAATTCCAGTACCCCCCGGCCCTGCAGGATGCAGAACACCTCCGGGTACTCGTGGACGTGGTGCCCCTCGGGATGAGTACGAAAGCCTGGTGGATGGAAACTCAGCCCTCCCTGGGCAATGCGGATTCCCTCCACCCAGGCCCGTAGAAAATGGCCCTCCCGCGTATCGGGCACGGCGCTAAGACGATAGCGTTTCATAGTCCTTTACTCGTCCCCCAAAAGCAGAGCAGCAAAGTGTCGCTCGCCCCAGGCCATAAGCAGCAACGCTCCCAACAGATGAAGTCCCACCGAAAGTCCTAATACGCTTGTGCCCCTATCCAAACCGCTGCCCCACAACAGCGCGGCAAAGGGACTAAACACATTGCCAGCCAAAGTCGGTCCTCCTCCTGCAAACTGCCAGAGGAGCAGGCCCAGAGTCGGACCCAGGAGCAGAGCGAAGGCATGGAAGGTAGCGGTCAAGGGAGTGGGGGCGGCCGCCGAAAGCAATATGGCCGCCGTGCCGTAAGTCCAGCAGTACACTCCTAAGGCCAAAAGCAGGAACAGGAGCGTTGGCCAGTGCATTCCTCCCCATAGGACCAATCCCACTCCCAGCGCCATCAAGCCCAGCAGCAGCGTAGCCGCTCGGTTCAGTACTACTGCCAATTTAGCCCGAAAAATGCTGCGGCCACTCAAACGGGTCAGGAGGAAATGGGTCAGGACGCGCCGCCGCCGGTCGCGTACCACAACCTCTGCTCCCAGGGCCGTCACTGCTCCCAGAGCCAGCCAGCCCAGGCCAATCCAGGACACCACGGCGCGGGTGAGCACATATTCCCGCACGGTCAGGGACCAACCGGTCTGTTCCAGAAAATAGCGAATGGCCTGAGCCAGCAGTTCAAGAGCCAACATTACCATCCCGATGGCAAAGGGCAGCAGCAGGAGAAGGGCCGGGAGGGCCCGAAGCAACCGTTTCCCTGTTTCCGGCGACCATACTTCCCGCCAGTTGACCCGCTGGGAAGTCGCGTCGTAGAGGTAAATGGGATGGTCACAGCGGCGGCGCAGATGTTGGCGCCGGCGGAACCGCTCCCAGCGGCCGGGAGTGGGTTGGGGCGCGGTCGAGCCGGTAACTGCCTGCTTCACATCGGCCATGCTGGCCTGGGCTACTTGTCGCTGGCTCGCCCTTACCTGTGGATGTTGCCAGAAGTCCTCCTGATGGTGCCATGACCAAAGCCACCCGACGGCCAGAAACAGCATCAAACAGCCCAAACTGGCCGGCCAGGGGATTACTCCTGCCCAACCGTCCAGCACAGAGGACACCCCGGCCGCGTCCACCAGCGCATAAAGCGTGAAGGGTGCGCCCAGGGCATACAGCAGTCCTCCGGTGGCCACCAGGGCCAGGGTGGCGGTGGCCAGATTGACGATGAGGGCATCCGCGGCAGCACAGATGAAGGTGGCCACGGTAACGGGAATGGCAACCGTGACCAGCAGGACCAGCAGCGCGGCCGCGGCGTTGCTTAGGCTGAGGTCGGGGTAAGCGGCCATTAGCAGTGTTAACGGGGCTCCCAGGGCTACCAGCAGGAACCCCAGGCCCACCGCCGTTAGGTATTTGCTGGCCACGAAGTTCCGCCAGCGGACCATCAGCAACCAATCGTCGGAAACCGGCTCGTCAACTACCTGACGCACTGCCCAGACCGTCCACAGAGCCACAATGAGGAACAGCATGGCTTCTTGAGCCCACAACAGGGCAGCCATAGGAGCCCGGCCGGGCGTCGGAGTTTTGCCCTGTCCGCGGGCGACCAGGAACAGCGCTACGGCGGGCACTAATACATAGGCGGCGGCCAAAAACCGAAAAGTCCCGCTGCGCAGCGTCCGCCGCAGTTCCCATAGGGTAAGGTGTCGCACGAGGGTTCCCATGTTTGCTCTCCCTCTTTCAACTGGCCCCTTCTTAAATTACCCAATTTCCTTTCCTCCTAATCAACCCAGCGCCACCATTGGGAGTGAGGGTTGATGAGCAGCCCTCGATGTGCTCCGCGAGTGACTACCATTTCCTCCACCAGCCGCCGAGCCTCCTCAGGGGTGTCCGCCCGCAGGGTAAAAGTCCATCGCGTGCCCCGCTCCACTTCCACCACCGGGTCTCCGTATCCCAGCCGATTCCGCAATGCTTCTAAGGTCAAACTGGCGCTGGCATCCTCGTAAAACCCCGTAAGCACGGCCACCTTAAAGATGGCTCCCTCGCCCCCGGGAGGCGAGACTGGGGACTCGGCCTTCGCAAGTGAGAGGGGCAGTGAATCTTCCTTCTCGGGCCCTGAGTGTCCTCTGCTCACCCGGCAAATATAGGTGTGTTTGTTCGGATTGACGAACAGGTTCGTCCCCTCGGCCAACTCCACCCCTAGGGCCTGGGCCGCGGCTTCGTCGGGCACCTCCACGGTCAACCGCCAATCGTCCTCCCGCTGCAAAGCGAGCAGCACTTCCGCATAGCCCAAGCGGCGCTGGAGCGTCTGCCGGGCGGTAATCGCGGTCACATCGGGAATTTTCAACCGCACGCGCAAGTTAATTTCGTACCGCATGGCCTATTTTAAGCCTCGCCAAACCTTTTCAGGGCCTCGAACAGGGCCCGGCCCGGTCCCGGCTCCTCCAGGGCTGCCCAGTTACCGGTGGCCTCCCGTCGCCGCTGGCCGTAGTGGTCGGGCAAATCGGCTGGCACCTGACGCAACCAACTGGCCCGCTCGGGATGGGGCATGAGGGCCAGCACGTTGCCGGCCGGGTTGCAGAGTCCGGCGAGGTTGTCCACTGCTCCATTGGGGTTCACGGGGAAGTCGGGCAGCACTTCTCCCTCCGGAGTGCAGTAGCGGAACACAATTTGGTCCTGGGCCCAAAGTCGCTCCCGTAACCCCTCCCGGCGGGTTACAAACCGCCCCTCGCCGTGGGCAATGGGCAGGGGGAAAACTGCTTTCGGCGGGAGGGTTTGGGTAAACAAGCAGCGTTCGGGAAGGCAGGAAAGTTTCACGTACACCCAGGCACAATAGTAATCTCGTCGCACCACTCGGCCACCCTGCACCATCCGATTGGGAGCCAGGGCCATGTCTATGGCTCGGTCATTCACTCCGGGAACCAAACCCGTTTCCACCAAAATCTGGGCCCCGTTGCAAATGCCCAAAACGGGCTTTCCCTCCGCCGCAGCGGCCACGATGACCTCCAGAATGGGCTCCTTGGCCGCAATCACGCCTGCCCGAACGCGGTCTTGGTAGGAAAACCCACCGCCTAAGATGTAGCCGTCAAACCGCGCCAATTCCGCCGGGTCCCGGTTCCAGCGGAAAATCTCTGCCTGCAGGCCAGCCGCCTCCACCGCACGGGCGGTCTCAACCTCGCAATTGGAGCCGGGAAACTGAAGGACGGCAATTCGCTTCCGCTCAGCCATGTTCCTCCTCTTCTTTGATGAGCACCTCCCGGGTCACGCATTGGCCCCTCGTTCAATTTCCTCCTCACTAACTTGACAATGTTAAATTCGCCGCTTAGACCTACCCAAGATTGAAACCTTGGGCTACGGTTACCAAGTCGGTG
>DTZQ01000098.1 GCA_012961305.1 Armatimonadota bacterium
CTCATTGACCGCCTCTACAGCCCTGAGGAGTGGAACATTTATCCCTTCCACTTCTCCGACGGGGACAACTGGAGTGAAGACAACGAAGATTGCCTGGCGGTGCTGGAGGAACTACTGCCCAAAGTCAACCTGTTCTGCTACGGCCAGGTGGTCAGTTACTACGGCGGGGGGGAGTTCCTCCATGATTTGGAAGATTACTTCGCCGAGGAGGAGAAACTCGTTACTTCGGAAATTGAGGACCGAGAGTCCATTTACGACTCCATTAAGGAGTTTCTGGGCAAAGGGCGATAAGCCCCCAAGGGAGGGCCGCAATGGCGCACTTGACGCCGGAATTGGAACGCTATCGGGCGGAAGTGGAGGAATATGCCCGCGAGTGTGGGCTGGATTTCTTTGAGACCATCTTCGAAATTGTGGACTGGCAGCAGATGAACGAAATTGCCAGTTACGGGGGGTTCCCGGTTCGCTATCCCCACTGGCGCTTCGGGATGGAACATGAGCGCGTGGCCAAGAGTTACGCCTACGGACTGCACCGCATCTACGAAATGGTTATCAACAATGACCCCTGCTATGCCTACTTGCTGGAGTGCAACAATGTGGTGGACCAAAAGTTGGTCATGGCCCATGTCCTCGCCCATGCGGATTTCTTCAAGAACAATGCCTGGTTTGTCCCCACCAACCGCAGGATGATAGACGAAATGGCCAATCACGCTGCCCGCGTGCGCCGTTACATTGCTAAGCACGGTTACGAAACCGTAGAGCGGTTCATTGATTGCTGCCTCTCCCTGGAAAACCTGATAGACCCCCACGCCCCCTTCATTAAGCGGCGAGAGGAAGACCACTCGCGTCCGGGTTTGGAAGAGGAGGAAGAGCCACCCGTAGTGCGCAAATTGCGGGTGGAGCGGGAGTACATGGATTCCTACATTAACCCGCCGGAGTTCTTGGAGCAGCAACGGCGGAAATTGGAGGAAGAAAAGGAGAAAAAGAAGAAGTTCCCTTCCCAGCCGGTGAAAGACGTGCTCTGGTTCCTGCTGGAAAATGCCCCTTTGGAATCCTGGCAGCGGGACGTTCTGGACATCATCCGGGAGGAAGCCTACTACTTCGCTCCCCAGAGGCAGACCAAAATCCTGAATGAAGGCTGGGCCGTTTACTGGCATTCTTACATCATGACCCGCAAAGCCCTGCGACCCTCAGAACTCATTGACTATGCCGACCACCACTCGGGCACTCTGGCTTCCCATCAGGGCCATCTCAATCCCTACAAATTAGGCTATGAACTCCTGAAAGACATCAAGGAACGGTGGGACAAGGGTCAGTTCGGCAAGGAATGGGAGGAGTGTGAGGACTTAGAGGCTAAGCGCAACTGGGATCGGCAGTTAGGCCTGGGGTTGGAGAAACTCTTTGAGGTGCGCCGCATCCACAATGATGTGACCTTTATTGACACCTTCCTCACCCCGGAGTTCTGCGAAAAACACAAGATGTTCACCTACCGCTACAATGAAATTACGGGGTGGTACGAAATTGCCTCCCGCGAGTTCCAGGAAATTAAGGAGAAACTGCTCTTCACCCTGACCAACTTCGGTGACCCCTTCATTTACGTCGTGGATGGCAACTATCGCAATCGGGGAGAACTGTATCTACTCCACCGCCACGAGGGGGTTGACCTGCGCCTGGGCTACGCGCAGGCCACCTTGCGCAAGGTGTACCAACTTTGGCAGCGGCCCGTTCACTTGGAGACGGTAGTGGATGGCGTGGGGGTGATTTTCACCTACGATGGACGGGAACATTCTCACAAGGAAATTCGGCTCACGCAACTGTTTCTGCCCTCTTTGAGCCGCCGTTGACCCATTGTCCGGGATAAGCCAATACAAGGAGGTAGTATCATGACTTTAGGAACTAAGTTCATTCAGGCCCTGGAAACCTTCACCGGCCCTGCGGACGAAGTTGTCCTCTGGGAGGGCGATTTGGCCCTGCGGGCGCGGGTGCGGGATGCTGACCGATTGGCGTGCGTGTTGGATTCCCTGGAAATGCAGGGGCCCCCTCCGACGGCCTTTTCCGATTCGGCCCTGCTCGTCCAACAGCAGGCACAGGCCCTAAGGGAGCGACTTATTTACCTCTCCGAACCGTTGCGGCTGGTTGAGCAGGTCGCCGATTGGGTCCAAATGCGCAGTTTCCCCCCTCTGAGCACTGCGGAATCCATTGACTATTTTGAACTGCTCCTGCGGGGTGGGAACACCCTAACCCTACAGCGGTACACTTATGACAAAACTGCCGGCCGTCGTAGGCCCAGGGAATTCTCCCTGACCAAGGAAGCAGCCTGCCGACTGGTGGACGATTTGGCGGCTGTACTACAACAGGAGGAGCATAATTCGGCATGAGCACCGTAGAACCCTTGGGTGTAGGGCTGATTGGGGCCGGATTTGCGGCCAATATTCACGCCCAGGCCTACCAGCGCGTGCAGGGCGTCCCGGTGCGGGTGGTGGCCGTGGCTGCCCGGAGGGAGGAAAGTGTTCGGCGCTTCGCGGAGAAATACGACATCCCCTACGCCACCACCGATTGGCAGGAAATCCTGGCCCGCGAAGATGTGCAACTGGTGGATTTGTGCGTGCCCGTGTACTTGCACGCGGAGATGGCCATTGCGGCTGCCCAGGCAGGGAAACACGTGGCTTGTGAAAAGCCTTTGACCGGCTACTGTGGGGAAGGGCAGGAAGGGGAACTCTTAGGCCAAACTGTCCCCAAGCGGAAGATGTACCAGCAGGCGGTTGCTCAGGCGGAGGCCATGGTCCAAGCCGCACAGGAGCATGGCGTACAATTGATGTACGCTGAAAATTGGATTTACGCGCCGGCCATTGCCAAAGCCCGGCGGCTCATTAAGGCAGCCGGAGGAACCATTTTAGACCTGCGGGCCGAGGAATCCCACAGCGGTTCCCATTCCCCCTATTCCCTCCAGTGGCGCACTTCGGGCGGTGGTTCCCTCATGCGCTTGGGTTCGCACCCTTTGGGCGCGGTATTGCACCTCAAACGCTACGAGGGCCAATTGCGCGATGGGCACCCCATCGTACCCGTAGCGGTCACCGCCGAGGTCGCCCACCTCACGCGCATCGAGTCCTTCCAGCGGGAAGCGAAAAAGTGGCTGGTCACCGGTTGGCAGGATGTGGAGGATTGGGCCAGTTGTATCGTTACTTTCAGCGACGGTTCCCGGGCCCTCATTACTGCCGCCGACACGGTCCTGGGGGGCATTCAGAACCGATTGGAGGTGTACCTTTCCAACGCCCGTATCAACTGCCATCTCAACCCCAACAACGCCTGTGAAGCCTATGCTCCTGAGGGAGAGGTGTTCGGCGAAGAGTACTTGGCCGAGAAACTGGAGACCAAAGCCGGCCGCAGTTATCCCAGCATTGACGAGGATTTCCTCTCCGGCTATCCCCAGGAAATCCAGGACTTCGTAGAAGCCGCGGTGGGAAACCGCCCGGCTTTGTCCGATGGAGAATTGGGGCGGGAAGTCGTGCAAGTCATTTACGCCGCCTACCGCTCCGCAGAGGAAGGGCAGCGCGTTTACCTACGGGGTCAGGAATAGAAATAATCGCTCCGGCGTGGGTAACCAGCCCTGTCAATCTCTGCCGGCCGCAGGGGGGAATTCGGGCCTACTCAATCCCTTCTTCTTCGTCCTGTTCCTCTTCCTGTTCTTCTGCTGTTGGCCAGCGCCCTTCTTCCATCACCGCATCGGCTACCACAATAGGAACTTCGGCCCGCAGGGCCAGGGCAATGCCATCACTGGGGCGACAGTCAATTTCTACCACCTCCTCGCCCGTGTTAATGCAGATTTTGGCGTAGAAAGTGTTGTTCCACAGGTCGTCAATCAGCAGCCGCTCTACCTCCCCTCCCAAGCGGCGGATGACGTTAAGCAGCAGGTCGTGGGTCATCGGGCGAGGCATCTCGAACTCTTCCAGTTTGA
>DTZQ01000099.1 GCA_012961305.1 Armatimonadota bacterium
ACCGCGGCCTTTTTCGCTGCCCGGAACCCCGGGGCGGTGGTGGCCACCATCGCCGCCGACCTGTGGGTGACCAAACCCAAGGTGTTCGCTTCTGTCTTCCGGGCCGCCGGAGAGACCATTCAGGCCCACCCGGATTATGTGCTGACCATCGGCATCCCGCCCACTTTCGCCAACACCACTTTGGGCTACATCCAGCAGGGCGAACCTTTCGCTACCACGAGGGAGTGGACGGTCTTCCGCGTCCGCCGCTTCGTCGAAAAGCCGGACTTGCCCACCGCGGAGCAGTACTTAGTTAGCGGCAAGTACCTGTGGAATGCCGGATATTTCGTGTGGAACCCGCGTACCGTGCTGGAACTGTTCCGCCAGCACCAGCCGGAACTGCACGCCCGACTGCGCCGCTTCCAAGCCGTCCAGGGAACTTCGCAAGCGGGGAAGGTGTTGGCGGCGGAATATGCCCAGATGGAGCCGCTTTCCTTCGACCAAGGCATTGTAGAGCGGACGGACCAGGTGCTCGTCCTCCCCGCGGATTTGGGCTGGTACGAAATCGGCAACTGGGAGGCCCTCCACCGGGCCCTGGCGGAGGTAAAGGGCACTGACCTGATTGTCCGCGGGCGGCACCTGAGTGTGAACACGCGCAACTGCCTCATTTACGGGCAGGAGAAACTCGTCGTCACTGTGGGATTGGAGGGCCTCGTTGTCGTCGAAACGCCAGAGGTCATTCTGGTCTGTGCGAAGGAGCAAGCGCCGGAAGTTAAACAAATCGTCGCACGGCTTCAGGAGGAAGGGGAGGAGCAGTACCTATGAGCGAACAGCCGCGGGTGGGAATTGTAATGGGCAGCGATTCCGACTTGCCCCTCATGCGGGCGGCGGCGGAAGTGCTGGACGAATTGGGGGTGCCCTGGGAGATGACCATCATGTCCGCCCATCGCACCCCTCAGCGTACTTGGGAGTACGCCCGTACCGCCGAGGAGCGGGGCCTCGAGGTCCTCATTGCCGGTGCGGGCGGGGCAGCCCATTTGCCGGGCGTGCTGGCCGCCCTGACGCTCCTGCCAGTCATCGGTGTACCCCTGGCCACGCAAACCCTGGGTGGAGTGGATGCCCTTTATTCCATCGTCCAAATGCCCAGCGGCGTGCCCGTGGCCACCGTAGGCATCAACGGGGCAAAGAACGCGGGCCTGTTGGCAGCGCAAATCTTGGGAGTACACGACCCGCAGATAAGGCAGCGTTTGCGCGAGTTCAAGGCCCGCTTGGCCCAAGCCGTGGAGGAGAAAGCGGAACGTTTAGGGTGAGAGGCGTGGGGCCTCAGGTACTTTAGTGCTGTCCAACGGAGCCAATCATGCTTGAGCGTTACACGCGTCCAGAGATGGGGCGCATTTGGAGCCTGGAGAACAAATACCGCACTTGGTGGCGGGTGGAAGTGGCTATTTGCGAGGCCTGGGCTGAATTGGGCGTTATTCCCCGCGAGGCGGTGGAGAAAATCAAGGCCGCCGAGGTGAAGATGGATGTGGCGCGGTTTCTGGAAATAGAGGCGGAAGTGCGACACGACGTCATCGCTTTCGTCAAAGGCGTCAGCGAGCAGTTGGGCGAGGAGGGCGAGTACATCCATTTTGGGATGACCTCTTACGATGTAGTGGACACGGCGCTGGGGCTGCTGATGGGCCAGGCGGCCGACTTAATTGGGGAAGGTTTGCTCCAACTGCGGGAGGTCGTTCGGGAGCGGGCACGGGAACACAAGGATACCCTGATGATGGGCCGGACGCATGGAGTCCACGCCGAGCCCATTACCTTGGGCTTCAAACTGTGCGTCTGGCTGGCGGAAATTGACCGCCATCGGGAACGCTTGCAAGCCGCCCGACAGGCCATCAGCGTGGGCAAAATTTCGGGGGCGGTGGGGACTTACGCCAACGTGGACCCCCGCGTGGAACGGCTGGTGTGCGCCCGGTTGGGCCTCCAGCCTGCCCCCGTGTCCACCCAGATTGTCCAGCGCGACCGCCACGCCCAGTTCCTCTGTACCCTGGCCATTTTGGCCGGTTCGTTGGAGAAGTTTGCTACCGAAATCCGCAACTTACAGCGCACGGAAATTTTGGAGGTGGAGGAACCCTTCCGCCGGGGCCAGCGGGGCTCCTCGGCCATGCCCCATAAGCGCAATCCCATAGTTTGCGAGCGAATTTCCGGCCTGACACGGGTGGTGCGGGCCAACGCCCTGGCGGCGCTGGAGAACATTTCCACCTGGCACGAAAGGGACTTGACCAATTCCTCCGTAGAGCGTATCATCATACCTGACTCCTGCTGCCTGATTGACTACCTGCTCCACCGGTTCACGGAAGTAATGCGCAGCCTGGTCGTCTACCCGGAACGGATGCGGCGCAATCTGGAGCAGACACGGGGTCTCATCTTCTCTCAGCAAGTAATGTTGGCCCTCACGGAGAAGGGGCTTTCCCGCGAAGAGGCCTATCAAATCGTGCAGGGTCATGCCCTACGGGCCTGGGAGCGAGGGGAGGACTTCAAGGCCCTCTTGCTGCGCGACGAGCGGGTCACCGGCGTGCTGACCCCGGCGGAAATTGAGGGGTGCTTCGATTACCGCCACCACACCAGGCACCTGCCGCAGATTTACGAGCGATTTGGGATTTAGAACTATGGTAAGCATTCACTTACCCCTCACCGCAGAGGGCACGGAGCAGTCAAATGGCTTATGGCCTCTGGCCTTAGACGGTAGGCGACATTCCATAAACCATAAGCAATACGCTATAGGCCATAAGCGAGGGGTGGGGGAGGGGGACACTTCCCTGCCTCGCCATGAATGCGGGGTTTTCGGGGTTTACGCGCCGGAACAAGACGTGGCCCGGCTGACCTTTTTCGGCCTTTTCGCCCTTCAGCATCGGGGCCAGGAGAGCGCGGGTATTGCCGTGGCCAATGGGGAGGAAATCTGCGTCCACAAGCAGATGGGTTTGGTATCCCAAATCTTTGACGAGCGCATTCTCTTTCGGCTGCGGGGGCACATCGCCATCGGCCACACGCGGTATTCTACCACCGGTTCCAGCGTCATTCGCAACGCCCAGCCCATTCTCTTGGGAAACGAAACCTGTTGCCTGGCTCTGGCACACAACGGAAACCTCATCAACACCGTCCAACTGCGGACGCGGCTGGAGCGGCTGGGAATGCGCTTTACGGCCACCAGCGACAGTGAAATCATCGCCCATCTGGTACATCGGGAGTTGGCCTTTGGGGCCTCGGTGGAGGAAGCGCTGGCCGCGACGGTGGACAAAATTGTGGGGGCTTACTCGCTGGTACTGCTAACCGAACGGGAACTCATCGGAGTGCGGGACCCCTACGGCCTGCATCCGCTCTGCTTGGGGCAACTCGACCAGGAGGGATATGTCATCGCCTCAGAGACTTGTGCCCTGAACGTGGTAGGGGCCCAATTCGTGCGGGAAATTGAGCCGGGGGAGGTGGTCATCGTAGATGAAGACGGCTGGCATTCCTATCGCGTGACGTCCAGTCCCTGCAACGCCATGTGCATTTTCGAGTTCATCTACTTCGCCCGCCCGGACAGTTACATTTTCGGCAAATCCCTGCACCTCTGTCGCCAGCACATGGGGGAGCAGTTGGCGGTGGAATATCCGGTAGAGGCGGAGGTGGTCATTCCCGTTCCGGACACGGGCATCCCCGCGGCCATCGGCTACGCCAAAGCCTCGCGTATCCCCTTCAGCGAAGGGCTCATCAAAAGCCGCTACATTCACCGTACCTTCATTCAGCCCGACCAGCGACAGCGGGAGATGGGCGTGCGGCTGAAACTGACCCCACTGCGGGAGGTGCTTGCGGGCCGCCGAGTGGTAATGGTGGACGACAGCATCGTGCGGGGCACCACGACTGGCCAGATAGTACGCCTGCTGCGGGATGCCGGGGCGCGGGAAGTGCATGTGCGCATCTGCTGTCCGCCCATTAAATATCCCTGCTTCTACGGCATTGACATGGCTACCCGGCAGGAACTCATTGCTTCCTCAAAGACGGTGGAGGAAATTCGGGAGCACATTGGGGCGGACAGTTTGGGCTACCTTTCCGCGCGGGGCTTGGCCAAAGCCATTGGCGTTTCCTCCCGCAACTTCTGCTGGGCCTGCTTCAAGGGCCGTTATCCTATCCCCATTCCGCGCCATCTGAAAATAGAGAAGTTTGCCTTGGAGAAAGGGGGCCCTATTCCATCCACCGGCGCACGGGCACGCCACGCTGGAACAGGTACTCCTTCGCCTCCCGAATGCTGATTTCCCGATAGTGGAAAATGGAAGCGGCCAGCACCGCATCGGCTTTCCCCACCGTCAAAGCCTGGTAGAGGTGTTCCAGGGTTCCCGCGCCACCTGAGGCAATCACGGGCACGTTTACTGCTTCCGCAATGGTACGGGTCAGTTCGAGGTCGTAACCGTCTTTCGTGCCGTCCCGGTCCATGCTGGTCAGCAGGAACTCCCCTGCTCCCAGGGCCTCGGCTTGCTGAGCCCACTCCACCGCGTCAATCCCCGTAGGCGTTCGTCCCCCGTGAATGTATACCTCCCAGCGGGGGGAGGCTGAGGTCTTAAGTTCTCTCTTTCCCCCCTCGTCCCTCTTGACCCGTTTAGCATCAATGGCCACTACAATGCACTGCGAGCCGAACCTCTCCGCCCCGGCGCGAATCAAATCGGGATTCTGCACCGCTGCCGTGTTGATGGAGACTTTGTCCGCTCCTGCCCGCAGGATGGCTCGGATGTCCTCCAGAGTGCGCAGTCCCCCCCCGACGGTGAAGGGAATGAAAATGTTCTCCGCCGTGCGGCGAACAAGGTCAATCATAATTTGGCGGTGATCGGAGGAGGCAGTAATGTCCAAGAAGACCAACTCGTCCGCCTGTTCCGCGTCGTAAACCTGGGCCTGCTCCACCGGGTCGCCCGCATCCCGCAGGTTGACGAAGTTGACCCCCTTTACCACTCTCCCCCTCGTCACGTCCAGGCAGGGAATTATCCGTTTGGCCAACATAGTTGTCTCCTTCGGGGAGAAATATCTCCCATTCCCAGAAGCCAAATAGGAGCCCCGGCCCAATTTCTCACCCCCGCTTCCCTACCTTTAGGGCCTTCCGCTCCTTGTCCCTTTGTCCACAGTTTTTCCCTCCGCTCCCCGTTCTGCCATGTCCTTCGGGGGCAGGCCGATGAGGACGTTGTTGCGGGGGGAGACCGTAGGGCTAATGGAGGTGAAATATACCTTCCACCCGGCGGCCCATGCTCGGCCCAAACGCAGGAAATCGTAGGCGTCGAAAAAAGAAATTCCCTTCCGATGGGCTATGGCTTTTAACATGGCCAGAAATTCCTTATCCCGTTCCTTGGCCCCGTGACAACAGGGCAGCACGGCAAAGGGCCGGCGCATCTGTAAAGCCAGGTCAATGACGGCGTCAGTCAGCCGCCCGCAGCAGTGTACTCCCAGAATGGCACTTCGTTCCGGCAAGCGTAGCAGGGTTACATCTTCCAAACGCTGGTGGAGGTAGGTCGGGGGTTCAAAGTCCACCACACTGAGGAACTTGGCCAGCAGCAGGCGATGGCTGTGGGGTTCGTAGTGGTCAACGATGGTAGCCCGCTGGGCGGTGCCGTGAGCCAACCAGAGCAGGCTGATGAGCCCATGCCCGCCCCCAACGTCTAACACCTCGTCCAGCACGGGGGTGGCGAAATGCCCGCAGAGGACATCGAGGGTTTGGGCATAGAATTCGCGGTTCTCCCACAGTTCTTTGCTTGGCAGGTGAGTAGGCAACTCCTCCCGGGCGGCCTGAAAGGCCAAGTTCAAGCGCGCGCCCAGGGAGAGTTCCTCCCATCGCTGACCCCGATACCAGGCCGGTGCTGGTTTGAAGGCGTTCTGAGTGCCCATGGTTAGTAACTCGACAACGTTAAATTCGCCGTTAGACCCGCCCCGGATTAAAATCCTGCGCTACGACCACCAAGTCGGTTGAAACCGACTAAACCAACTTCAGTTGGTTTGGTAAAGGTAGCC
>DTZQ01000100.1 GCA_012961305.1 Armatimonadota bacterium
CGGGGGACCGAAGACCGGTCCCCAGCCCCCGGTCCTCGGGGGAAGCGGGAATATCAGCCTCCGGCTGAGTAGCCACACGTTGGAATCCAGAGGTAAACAGGGGAAACAAACACCGCCCTTTTCAGAAAGCCAAACGCAGGCCACAGGCCAGGAACTCCCTGAGGTTGGTGCCGCTGGTCAGGTCCAGGTAGAACCCCGCTAAGTTCACCCCCAGACCACCTACCAACTCTGTACCGTTGATGCCAAACCGCAGGGTGAGATGCCGCCACCAGTACTGCCCTTCGTAGCCAAAGTGAACCTTGGTAGGAGCGGCATTGGAGGCCGAGAGGTTGTGAATTTCAAAGGCTACCCGGTGTCGCCCATCCTCGCTGCGCAGAGAGAAACCCACATCCAACTGCGGGTCCAGGCCCACGTCGAAGGTTCCAGCGCCTGCGTTGGGGTTCTCAAAGGTAAGGGTCGGACTGTTCAGGTTCCGCACTACGGCTCCGACTGTGGTATGGCCATTACGCAACAGCAGACCCACGTCGAAGGCGATGGCGGTGTCGTTAGAGCGTAAATTGCGGCGGGAGTTCGGGTCCAGGTTGTGGTTTAGGGTGGCGACATCTACTATCCCGGTGGTCTGATCCCGCGTGGCCTCCATGTCAAAGCGGCCGGGGAAGTAATCCGCCCGCAGGTACTTACCGCTGAGGCCCACAATGAGGTTGTCGCCGAAAGGCTGCGCCCAGGACACCGAGGCATATCCCAGCGTAACAGCCGCCGCATGAACGGAAATGTTTACCGTCTCATTGTTCGTGCCCGCCACCGGGGTACGGGTACTGGTCATCCGCAGCAGTCCGTCAATTTGGCCATAACCGTTCACCGCCAAGCGTCGGCCCAGACTGAGGGAGAACAAGGGGCTGATTCCCACTTGCACAACCCGGCCTCCCGACTCTTCAATAAGGTTCAGAAAGGTGTTAAAAGCCTTAGCCTGCCGGCTCTGGTCAGTGATGTCTTCCCGCAGGTCAGTGAGGTCTTGGTAGAAATCCCGAATGTTTTCCACGTTGAGATTATCGCTGTAACCGGTGAAACTCAGGCCCAAATCGAAACCTCGGCCCAGAGCCACTCCGGCAGGATTCCACGCTCCTCCGGAAGCATCGTCGGCCAAGGACACGAACGCTCCTCCCAACGCTGTGGCTCGGGCTCCCACAGGCTTGAAAGCCCCCAGCACATTCTGGGGCAGGAACTCCGGGTCCAACGGTCCCGGGGTCTGTGGAACCGCGGCCCAACTGCTTCCTGCCCATCCCAGAACCGCAGCCAGGACAACCAAAGTTAGACCCAAACGGAACTTAGGTTGTACCATAACATCCATTCCTCCTTGTTTATAGGGATGTGCCTTTAGTATAGCACAAAACTGGGAAAAGTGCAAGGGGTAAGATTTTTTGACAGGGAGGTAATTTAATGTTATCCTTGCTTCCAGTTGGGGAAAGTACTATGCCAACCTGTGGAAGCCGACCCGGCTGCCAGATAGTTGCTTTCCCCGCTGCAACATCCTGGCGAGGGTGCTCTTGGAGTGCCCCGAACACCGGAAAGCGAGGAGTGCATCTTGAATAACCCTGTTTCCAGTCCGGCGCCTGAAACCCAGACCTCCCAAGAACGGATACGGGCGGTGCTCAACCGTCAAGTGCCCGACCGCGTACCGCTGGTAGATATTTCCTACTGGCCGGGCACCCTGGAGCGATGGCGGCAGGAGGGATTGCCGGCCGATGTTTCTCCCCCGGACTATTTCGGCCTGGACCGCATCGCCTGTATCCCCTACGAGGGTTCCCCCCGCCTGCCCACGGAAACTCTGGAGGAGACGGAAAGGTATCACATCTACCGGGACGCCTTCGGAGCCACGGTTAAAGCCTGGAAGCCACCCTACTATGCCCCGCCGGCCCGTTTGGCCTACGGAGTGCACACCTGGGAAGATTGGCTTCCGGTTAAGGAACGACTGACCATATCCTCTGACCGCCTTCGCGAGTCCGACTGGCAGGTCTATCACCAGGCCCAGCAGCAGGGGGCTTTCATCGTGCATCGGCCCATTGAACCAGCCTGGTTCCTGCTGGAGTTGTTGATGGGCTTCGAAGGCGGCCTGACGGCGCTGCTCCTCCAGCCGGATTTAGTGGAGGACATCCTGACCACATACACGGACTTCGTGCTGGGGATGTTTCAACTGTGCCTGGAGGCGGGCATGGTTTTCGACGGCCTGTGGTTTTTCAGCGACCTGTGCTTCAAAAATGGGATGTTGTTCTCGCCCCAGGTTTACCGCGAACTAATCCAGCCTCATCATCAGCGGGTAGCGGATTTCTGTCACCAGCGAGGGATGTACCTCTTGCTCCACTGTGACGGGGATGTGCGGGAGTTCATCCCCCTGCTGATTGAGGCCGGGTTCGATGCCATTCAGCCTCTGGAGGCTCGCTGCGGCAACGACGTGCGGGAACTGAAGCCCCTCTACGGGCAGGACATCGTGCTCTTTGGCAACATCAGCGCCGACGTGATGAGCCGCACTCGGGCCGAAATTGAGGAGGAGATAATCAGCAAAATCACGGTGGCCAAGGAAGGCGGGGGCTACATTTACCATTCCGACCACTCCATCCCCCCCACCGTGAGTTTCGAGAACTACGCCTACGTCATTGAACTGGTGCGGAAGTACGGGACCTATGACCCCTGACCGGTCGGAACAAATTGTCGCCGTGCTGCCGGGTGAGCCGACCTTGATGGTCCAAAACCCTAAGGTTCAGGCTGAGCAGGGCAAACGTGCTGCTCGAGGGGTGGAGGTCTACCCGTCTTAATATCTGTCCGTCTATCACGTCAATGCCATCGGTTCAACCGGTCTCCTCGTCCGCCGGCTGCTGACCGGCGGCTTCCAGCAGTACGTCCCACAGGTGCCGGCCGTAGGTGCCACGATAGGGCTCCGCGAGCCGGTTGATTTCCTCAGCATAGCGGTCCAGGACTGGAACCAGTTCCTTGATGATGCTCTCCGCTCCCTCGTGAGTGGGATGGGCTTGACCTTCCGCCAGGGCCTCCCGGAGTATGCAGGGATGGTCAATAATCATGCAGGGGGTGCACATGTTGTCCGACCAGGGGAAGCGCTTGCGAATGGCCCGAAAGAAGGGGGATTCCAGAGCCTCTGCCAGACTCTTTTCCTTGAGGTTGTCCACCGCGAAGTGAACAAACACACAGGGTTCCAGGTCGCCCTTGTTGTTGATGTGAGCGTAGAGACGACCGCCGGACATGCACCCTCCCACCAGGCGGGCATCGTTCCAGAAATCGGCAATGAAGATGGGTTTGGTGTTGCGGAAGTGGTTAGTACGATGCAGGAGCCAGCGGCGCTGCCCTGGGGTGGGCATCAACTCCGGCTGGGGGGCTCGACCGACGGGCATGTAGAGGAAGTACCAGCCGAACATACATCCCTTCTCAATGAGGAAATCAACGAACTCCTCGCTGCCTAAGATTTCCACGTTGTGCCGGGTCACCGTGCCGGAGAAGCCAAATATGGCTCCCGCCTCCCGCAGGTGGTCCATGGCCTGCATGATTTTGGCGAAGGTTCCCTTTCCGCGTCGTCCGTCCGTCTCCTCCTCAAAGCCTTCTACGCTGATGGCCGGCCCCGCGTTGCCAATGGCTACCAACTCCTCCGCCACCTCCTGAGTAATCAAGGTGCCATTGGTGTAAATCTGGAAACAGGCATCGGGATGGCGGCGGAAAAGTTCAAACAATTGGTCTTTGATAATGAAAGGTTCCCCGCCGGAAATGGTAAAGAAGTAGGTGCCCAGAGCCTTGGCCTCGGTGACAATGCGGTCGAGAACCTCAAAGGGCAGGTCATCTTCCTTGCGGTACTCTCCGGCGTAACAGCCATAGCAGCGCAGGTTACAGCGCATAGTGGGACTGATGACCAGAGTGAAGGGAGCGGCCAACCCTTGTTGGGCCCGGGCCCGACGAATTTCCCCGCTGAAATACATGGCGTTCAGCACCAAATTGCTCAGGAGGTTGCGGCGGATGTTGGGATGCGCCCGGGTGAAACCCCGGCGGGCCAGTTCCAGGGCGGGATGTTGTTGCTGGAACAACTCCCGTAACTTCTGCATTTGCACCTTGTGCACCGGGTCCGAAGCAACCCGTTCCAGCACCTGAGTCAGCGCAATCAGGGTTTCATCCCGACGACGGGCCAACAGGGGCAGAAGCCGTTGGACGGCTTGGCGTGCGGCATACTGCCGCACAGATTGACGCACA
The DNA here is from genome assembly GCA_012961305.1 of Armatimonadota bacterium. Taxonomy (GTDB): domain Bacteria; phylum Armatimonadota; class UBA10988; order UBA10988; family DTZQ01; genus DTZQ01. The sequence continues at coordinate 4,246 of DTZQ01000100.1, forward strand.
TTCATGGTTCTCCCTCCTTTGAGCAAAATTGCTCTCCAAAACCAAAAATCAAGTTGAAAATTTATCCCTCCGCAAACTCTGCCGGACCTATTCCCAACAGTTCCATTACCTGCCGCACGAAATGGAACAGAACCCGGCGACGGACCTGTCCCATGCGTCGAACGTAGGATTCATAGCGGGCCAAGTATTCCCCCCAAACGGGTTCCTGCTCCCGGCTCTCCCCCTGACGCAAGGACAGTCCCAGGCTCAAGCCTGCCAGGGTTAGAAGGCGCGATTCTGATTCCTCCCGCCCATGGAAAAGACGACGCAGGGCAGGCAGTTCCCGCAGGCGCTGCTTGAGGTTGTCCACACTCAGCATCAGGGCAGTAAGCAGTTCCCCACAGTAGGCTAAGGCCGACTGGCGCGTGGGCAGGCTGGCCAGCAGTTCGGCCCGCAAACGTTGACTGGCCACGCCCCGCGCGGCCCTCAGTTTGGAGAGGATGCGTTCCTTGACCTCTTCCCACTCGGCACCATTGTTGGAGGCGTCCTCCTCCGTCACTAAGGCCATCTCCCCCTCCGGCGTAGGACGAAAGGTCACCGGAAATCGCCCCGGCCTTCGCCCTTCCCTTTCGGGGAGGTACTCCCGCTTGGCTAAGCCCTTGCGCACCAGCCGAATCATCATATCGTAAGCCGACCACTTACTTACCCCCATGCGCTTGGCTACCGCCGTGTAGTGTACGGGCAGGCCAGTTTCCCCATATAGGGCCACCAAATGCGACAGAAATTCCCTCTGGCGTGCAGTCAGGTTCATTTTACACTTCTCCAAAAAACCCAAAAACCATTTATATTTTAACACCCTTTGCCAAATTTGTCAAGATTTTTGCCCAAGAACCTTCTGAACTGCTGAGGGGAATAATTTGCTTTCCTCCCTTGCTAACTGCGCAACTCCTGTGGTAAAATGGAAGCGATGGGCAAGTCTATGGTATCACCTGGCCGCGGATATGGCTACCTCACTTAAACTATCCATCATCATACCTGTTTACAACGAGCGGGAAACTCTACCGCAGATTTTGGCCCAAGTCAAGGCCCTGCCGGTGGAGAAGGAAATCATCGTTGTGGACAACTGTTCCACCGACGGCACCCGAGAATGGTTGCAAAGGCTGCAAGACCCGGCGGTACGGGTTATCTTGCAGCCACGCAATTGGGGCAAAGGCACTTCGGTACGGACGGGCCTTGCCCAGGCGCGGGGGGAATATGTAGTCGTGCAAGATGCTGATTTGGAGTACAATCCCCAGGAGATTCTGCGACTGTTGGCCGTCGCGGAACAGGGACATCTGGCCGTGTTTGGCTCCCGGCTGCTGGAAAACCCGCCCCGCGTGCCCAGGCTGCACGCCTGGGGCCGGGATTTTCTGAACGAAGTATTTCGCTGGCTTTATCGCAGCCGTATTACTGATGTCGCCACTGGTTACAAACTCCTGCGCAGGGAATTGGCGCAGAGTTTGCCCCTGCACTCAGCAGGGTTTGAATTGGACTATGAACTGCCGGCCAAACTGCGCAAGCGGGGGATAGAAATTGTGGAAGTGCCCGTTTCCTACCATCCCCGCACCGTGGCCGAGGGGAAGAAACTGCGCTGGACGGTGGGTTTGACCGCCCTGTGGGCCCTGGTGAAATATCGGTTCACGGATTGAGCAAAGCCAAGTTCAACACTTCGTCCATGTGCTTGACGAAATGGAAAGTCATATGTCGGCGGACGTTGCGGGGGATTTCCTCCCAGTCCCGCTTGTTTTCCTGGGGGAGAATGACTTCGCTCAAGCCCGCTCGGTAGGCTGCCAGTACCTTCTCCTTAACCCCGCCTACAGGCAGGATGCGCCCGCGGAGGGTTATTTCGCCGGTCATGCCCACTTCCTTACGCACTGGCCGCTGGGAGAGGGCTGAAGCCAGGGCTACGGCCATGGTCACCCCAGCGGAGGGGCCGTCTTTGGGGGTGGCTCCTTCGGGCACGTGGATGTGCACGTCCACTTTGTCGTGCAGGTCGGAGGATGCATTCAGTTGCTTGGCCCGCGAGCGGGCATAGGTCCAGGCTGCCTGGGCAGATTCCTTCATCACGTCCCCCAACAGGCCAGTGAGCGTCAACTCCCCCTGTCCCTCTACCAAAGCCACTTCTACCGCCAGCAGAGTACCCCCCTGAGGGGTGTAGGCCAGGCCGGTGGCCACCCCAATTTGGTCTTCCTCCTCCTTCTCTGGCCCAAAGGCAAAGGGCGGCGGTCCCAGCAGTTTGCTCAAATGTCGGGCCCGCACGGTCATGCGGGTCTTTTCCCCGGCCGCAATTTTGCGCGCCACTTTGCGGCACAGGCTGGCAATAGTGCGTTCCAAGTTGCGTACTCCAGCCTCCCGCGTGTACTCGCGGATGATTTTGCGCAGGGCGTCGTCGGTGATGTGCAGGTGCTCCACCTTCAGGCCGTTGGCTTTCAGTTGTTTGGGAATAAGGAACTGCTTGGCGATTTGAACCTTTTCGTCCTCGATGTAGCCGCGGAACTCAATGACCTCCATGCGGTCGCGCAGGGCTGGGGGGATGGTATCCAGCACATTGGCGGTCATGAGGAACATGACCTCCGAGAGGTCGAAACGCACTTCCAAGTAGTGGTCGCTGAACTCGCTGTTCTGTTCCGGGTCGAGGGCCTCCAGCAGGGCCGCGGAGGGGTCACCGCGAAAATCCACCCCTAATTTGTCCACTTCGTCCAGCATGAACACCGGATTTTTCACCCCGATTTGTTTGATGGTCTGCATAATGCGGCCGGGCATGGAGCCAATGTAAGTACGGCGGTGGCCGCGAATTTCAGCCTCATCGCGCACCCCACCCAGAGAGATGCGGACGAACTTGCGGCCCATAGCCCGGGCGATGGACTTGCCGATAGAAGTTTTACCCACCCCTGGGGGCCCCACGAAGCAGAGGATAGGCCCTTTGGTTCTACGGGTCAACTTGCGCACCGCCAGGAACTCCAGCACTCGCTCTTTAACTTGGGTAAGGCCGTAATGGTCCTCCTCCAAAATGCGAGCCGCCCGGTCCAGGTCTAATTTGTCTTTGGTGCGCTTGTTCCAGGGCAACTCAATGAGGGTATCCAGGTAGGTGCGAATGACCACGCTTTCCGGAGAGACGGGGGGCATTCTTTCCAAGCGGTGCAGTTCCTTGAGGGCTTTCTCCTGCGCTTCTTTCGTCATCTGGGCCTCTTTGATGGCCTGGCGCAGTTGGCTGATTTCGTCCCCCTCCCCGTTTAGTTCCTCCAACTCCTGCTGGATGGCTTTGAGCCGTTCGCGGAGGATGAACTCCTTCTGGGAATCGCCCACCTCTTTGCGCACCTGGGAATCAATGCGCCGCTCTATCTCCAAGATTTCCAGTTCTCGTTCCAACAGTACCCGAAGGCGTAGCAGGGCTTCTTGCAGGGAGGTCATCTCCAACAGTTCCTGTTTTTCCTCCGTGCGCACGGTGAGGTGAGGAGCGATAGCATCTAACAAGTGTTCAGGGTCTTCTATGCTCAAGATGTGGCTGATTACTTCCGGAGGGAGGTTCTTGCCCAAATTGACTGCTTGGTCAAAGCACTCCTTAATGCCCCGGGTGAGGGCTTCAATTTCCAGCGATTCTTCAGCTTCCACCACCAAAGGTTCCACCACGGCCGCCAAATAGCCGTTGAAGGGAGCATATTCGCGCACCTGGGCGCGGACCACTCCCTCTACTACTACCCGCAGGGTATTGTCAGGGTTGGTGAGCATTTGTAATATGCGGCTGATGGTGCCGACCCGATAGAGGTCTTCGGGGGCAGGGTCTTCCTCCTGAATGCTGGGGTCCCGTTGAGCCACGATGAGGATTTGCCGTTCCTCCCGCATAGCTTGCTCCAAGGCCCTTACTGAACCCTCCCGGCCCGCATAGAGAGGCCGGGCTTCATGGGGAAAAATAACCAGGTCATGCACCGGGAGTACCGGCAAAATATGGGTTGAATCCCATTCTTTTTGACGTCGGCGTCGCCTCATGGACATGGTCCTAAGCAGTTTTCTCTAAGGGCTGTTCGGCGTTAAGCAGTTCACCCGTGGCGCTAAGGAGCAGGGGGTCCTGTTGCTTTTGCACCGTATCCGCAGTGACGATGCATTTTTTGATGTACCGATGGGAGGGAATCTCAAACATAATGTTGAGCATGATTTCCTCAAGGATGGTGCGCAGGGCTCGGGCCCCCGTGCTGCGGCGAAGGGCTTCGTCCGCGACGGCCTCTAAGGCCTCCGGCTCGAAGTGCAGTTCCACCCCGTCCACGGCCAATATCCTCTGGAACTGTTTGACCAGGGCATTACGGGGTTCGGTCAGGATGCGAACGAGGGAAGGCTTGTCCAACTGGTGCAGGGGAGCCACCACCGGCAGGCGGCCAATGAACTCCGGGATTAGACCGAACTTAAGCAGGTCCTCAGGCATGACCTGTTCCAAGAGGTCTCCGATTTCTCGCTCCCCTGAGTCCTGAGGAGCGCGGAAGCCCAAGGAACGCTGGTGCAAGCGGCTTTCAATTATGCGGTCTAAGCCCTCGAAGGCTCCCCCACAGATGAAGAGGATGTTAGTGGTGTCAATTTGCATATATTCCTGCTGCGGATGTTTGCGCCCTCCCTGGGGAGGAACGTTGGCTACGGTGCCCTCCAGGATTTTCAACAGGGCTTGCTGCACCCCTTCGCCGGAAACGTCGCGGGTGATGGAGGGATTGTCCATTTTGCGGGATATTTTGTCTATCTCATCAATGTACACAATCCCCCGCTCCGCTCGCTCCACTTCTCCTTCCGCGGCTTGCAGCAGTTTGAGCAGGATGTTTTCCACATCCTCCCCCACATA
>DTZQ01000101.1 GCA_012961305.1 Armatimonadota bacterium
GATATATGTAGTTTTACCAGTTTGTCTTGGACCCCTTATCAGATATATCTTTCCTTTTTTAAAACTTATATCCTTTCTTTTAAACTTAGAAAGCTTATTAATGCAAAACCAGATACATTAATAAATAAGAAGTTTGATTACAATAATTTTGATGATTGGATATTTTATGAAATAAGTTGGAGTTTTTATGAAAACAGCATTGATACAACAAAAATTTTATGGCACTAAAGAGCAAACTGTCGGTGAACAGGAAAAAGGTGTCGGGCAAGTTCAGGTCATCTTCGGTTTCCTCCGGCAGTTCCTCGAAGAAGCGCACCAGGTCGTAACTCATGTACCCTACGGCACCCCCGCAAAACGGGGGCAGGTCCGGGGAGCCGACGAACCGATACCGGCCCAGCAGGCGTTTCAGCACCCTCAAGGGGTCCTCGTTCGCTGAGAGGGAAATTTCCCTTCGCCCATTGGGTTCCAAGACCACCTGCCGGCCCTTGCTGCGCAGGATGAGGGCCGGCTCCGTGCCCAGGAAGGAATACCGCCCCAGAGTTTCGCCCCCTTCCACACTTTCCAGCAGGAAAGAGTAGGGCTGGTTTCCGAGTTTGTAAAAGGCCGAAACTGGGGTTTCCCAGTCGGCCAGGATTTCGCGGTACACGGGAATGAGGTTGCCCCGCTGAGCCCGCCGGCGGAATTCTGCCCGGTCGGGAGTGTACATCTTATCACCTCCTTAAGTCAGAGGCGTTTAGTCCTCAGGAGTAAAGCGTAAAACGTAAAGCCTCATCGCCGGCAATTTACGTTTCACGTTTCATGTTACGACTGCCTAAGGCTAACGCCCCTCTAACAAAAAAGCCATGAGCGGAGGATAAGGCTCATGGCTCTAAAATGACGAAGCCATGAGCATCTGCGGCCCATGGCTTCGCACGATATAAATTGTCATTGGGGCGAAGTCAATGGGCACGCAGCCAGCACCAGCACCACCAGCGCCAGGCGGACCAAGGCCCGCTCCCCCCATTAACCGTTCGCTGGTTGCTGACCTGGCACTTGCCCATAGTGCTTCGCTCCAAACTGACCGTTGTTTCCCCTGACCTAATTTCGTTCAGCCGACTGCAAGCGGCAACTCGGTGCACTCTCCTGGGGCTTGGTTGATAATTAGAAGTCTGCCCCTCAATCGTTCCACCATACCAAAGAGCACTTTCAAAGTGAAACCATACAACCCCTGCGGTGGCTCCCACCTCTGGGATGAAGTATCACTTATCTACGGCGCCAGGGCCGGCGCGGTGGCAGGCCCGACCATTTCTTCACGGATAATCCGAGGAGTGATGAAGATTATCAACTCCGAATCGGTAGCCCGGGTCGTGCGGCTTTGGAACAGACGTCCAATGATGGGCAAATCTGCCAGCAGGGGAACCTTATGTATATTCTCATCCTCGTCCTTGCGAATCAAACCCCCTAAAGCGATAGTTTCTCCATCCCGCACCCGCAGAGTGGTGAAAATCTGCTGGGTGTTGGAGATAGGAACCTGCTGGCCATCTGGGCTGGTAGCCGTGCCTGCAATATCCTGCACTATTGGGACAACCAAAACGGTGATGCTTTCATTGGGGGGAGTACCGGTAATACGGGGTACAACAAACAGACTGGTACCTACGGTAATGGTAGAAGGGGCACCAACTTGTACGGTGGTTCCGAATTGGGTAGTCTGTACCACCGAGGGGAAGAAAGGTACTTCTGTACCAATAGTCAGAGTGGCTGGCTGGCCGTTTTGGGTAGCCACGGTGGGTGCGTTGATAACCCGGGCCTTTTGTTCGTTAATGAGGGTTTGCAATTCAGCATTGAAATTGCCTATGGCATAGCGCACGCCCACATCACCTGGCACCGCCGTCAGGGAGGAAATACTGGTTTGGCCATTGCTCAAAGCCCAGGTAATGCCTAAACGTTCCTCGTCCTGGACCCGAATGGTTACGAAACGGGCTTCAATTTCAATTTGCTTGGGGGCAACATCAAGTAGGGCAACAATCTCTCGCAGGGCCTCAATGGCATCCGGGGTGCCCACCACAATAAGGGCATTTAGTAAGTCAAAGCCAATGGGAGGGCCGGCCAGCCCTTCCCATACCTCTGGGGGCAGCAACATACCAAAAATGCCTCCGCCAAACCCACCGAAGCCCCCATAACCACCCAGACCGCCCAAGCCCCCATAACCGCCGAAACCTCTACCGAAGCCCCCATAACCACCCAGACCGCCCAAGCCCCCATAACCGCCATAACCTCCATAACCTCCCAGACCACCCAAGCCACCGCCAAAGCCTCCTAAACCGCCAAAACCAATCTGGTCCCGTACGTCTGGGAAACCTCCAAAGTTCCGCAGGGCATCCAAGAACTGCTGCTGGTAAGCCGGGGGATACTGACCGGAAGGGCCTCCCAAACCCCGTAGGAAGGGAGCAAATCGCTGGGCCAGTTCCGGCGGCAGGGACATTCCCGGTTCAATCCCCACCCCACCCAATTGGCGGGCTAATTCACTGGGCTTGGCATAGATGAGGTCAATTTTTTGCACCTCGTACCGAGGCCGATGGGTCCTTGGCGCAGTTTGGGGGGCTCTTACCCTCCGGGGGGGACGTTGAGTCGACGAAGGAGGGGAAGGAAGAGTGGTCAAATCAGCCCCCTCTGCTGGAGCCGGTGGGGTAACCGGTTGCAAAACCACTTCCGGTTCCTCAAACAGCGCCGGTCGGGTCACTCGCTGGCGAACAACCGGAGAGCCAGCCGTTGACCCTTCTCCTCCCGGCTTGAGGTAGTAGATGCCCTCCTCTTCTTCCAAGGAAAGCCCATACATCTTGACAATGGCTCGCAATATAGTATCCAAGGGCCTCTGCCGCAAGTGCATGGTCACTTTGGTTTTCACCTCTTCGTGAACCAAGATATTTATCCCGCTGGCTTCGCTTAGAATCTGGACCACTTCCCGAATGTCAGCATCACGCACATCCAGGTCTACCAGAGGGCTTTCCTTTTCGGGTTGAGCATAAAGGTAGGGAATACTCAGCATACTCAACCCTACTATGCTCAATCCTACCAAACTGTACCATTTGTTCCCTTTCAATGTTGCCTCCTCTCCTCAAAGACAATGCCTTTTACGGTTCTTGTCTGGTTGCGGGCAATTTTTCCCCCTCACACCCTCCTAAAGGGGTGCGTTGAATGGGTCTAACGCAACAGACAAGGGCAAAGGTCTCCAATTGTTCAGACCTCGCCCAGGCACCTGACCTTTTACCGCAAACCGCCAAAACCACCTCGTCTAAAGCCACCCCCCCGGCCGAAGCCGCCAAAACCACCTCCGCCAAAGCCGCCGCGGCCGAAACCACCCCCAAAACCACCGAAGCCGCCGAAGCCGCCAC
>DTZQ01000102.1 GCA_012961305.1 Armatimonadota bacterium
AGGAGCGTAATCCGAACCTCAAATTGCCCCAATTTATCAGCCGCGAGTTTTTCGCCGAACTGCGGCGCCGGGTGCTGGCGCGGTTTGACGCGGAGGTGGCAGAGTTGGGACTGCCATAGAGGTCCCTCCGCCGCCTCGAGAGGAGGAAATGAGCGAGAATTTCATCAACACGGTCACCCATTTGGACCTGTTCCACTATTGCCCGCAGTGGGGTACATGTTCCTCCGCATACATCCTCTTCACGTACCATTTCTGAGTGTGGAATATCTTCATCATGCGGAACAAGGGCACCAATATCAGTCACCCATAGGCTTTGGGGCCTGCTGAGGTTGGCTACCACCTTTGCTCCGCCTGTGGGGAAGGTAAGGACAGGGAACAACGAATGGGCCTGGTGAAACTTTTCCGCCGGGAAGTTGTATTACCTCTCAGGGAACGATGCCGACGGCATGGAACCAACGGATGAAACTTTGGTGCAGCGATGTCTGAACGGCGACACGGAAGCCTTCGACGCGCTCGTGCGCCGCTACCAGCGCCCGATTTACAATTTGGCCTACCGGCTTACCTCCGACCCGGAGGAAGCCAACGATTTGGCCCAGGAGATTTTCCTGCGGGTGTACGAGCGGTTGCACACCTTCCAGCCCGAGGCGGCCTTTCGGCCTTGGCTGTACCGGGTGGCGACGAACTGGTGCCTCAATGCCCTGAAGCGCCGTCGTCCCCCGACGGTTTCGCTGGAAACTGGCGGGGGGATAGAGGGAGAAGAGAGGCCGCTGGAACTGCCCGACCTGGTGGAAGACCCGGCCCGGCTGGCGGAGCGGCGTGAGTTGCAGGAACGAGTCCAGCAGGCCATTTTGACCCTGCCGCCCAAGTACCGCATCGTCATGCTGCTGCGCTATGCTCAGGGCCTTTCCTACGAGGAAATCGCCACCGCCCTGGAAATGCCTCTGGGCACGGTGAAAATCCATTTGCATCGGGCCAAAGCGCACCTCAAAGAACGCCTGCGCGACCTGTACGAGGCCTATTTTGGCTGAACGCTTGCTGAGCAAAGGGAGTCAGCGGAAATGAAATGCCAACGTTGGCAACGGTGGTTGCCCCTGTACGCGGACGGAGTGCTTTCGCCGCAGGAACAAACTGCGGTGGAAGCCCACCTGCGGGAATGTCCCACCTGCCGGGCAGAAGTGGCGTTTCTGCGCATGCTAACCGCGGCCCTTGCGGCCTACCCGGAGCAAGAGCCCCCGCCGGGCTTTGCCGCTCAGGTGCGGGCTCGGCTGGCGGCGTGGACGGAACCGCGGGCCGACTGGCGAACTTGGCTGCGACGGGAGTGGGCTACGGCCCTGGTCGGGTTGGGAGTCGCGGTGGGGCTGGGAGGTGGCGGAATGCTGCTGTGGCAGCAGTACGCCGGAGAGTGGTGGCCCCGGGCAGTGGAGTGGACCGCCCAAACCCTGTCTCCGCTGGCTCAGATAGCGGCTTGGAAAACGGCGCTGAGGGAAACAGTTGCCCTGCTGGCCGAGGGGTTGGTGATACTGCGGGACTGGGCCCTTCTCGGCTGGGAACAGAGCGGCCAGTGGTTTCACACCTTTACCCATCTGGCCCTGCCCCTCAGTTGGCAATTGGGGTTGGGACTGGGACTGCTCATAGTACTCAGCCTCCACTGGTGGGAAGCGCGGGGAAACTTATGGGCGGAAAATCAGCAATTGTAGAGGGCTCCCAACCCCCAAAGGACGATAAGAACGGGCGACAAGGAGGTGTCTCCTTGCCGGAGGAAGGTAACGATGAGACGACCCGAAACTAATTCACTTTTGTTCGCACGCTGCGGTTGGCTCTGGTTGGCGGTGGGTTTGAGTTTCACCCTGGCGGTTCCCCTGTGGGCCCAAGGAGGGGGTGAGGGGAAAACGGAAAAAGCCGCCCAAGTGGCAACGGCAGAGGCGGCCTCCCCTGCCCCCGCGCTTGACCCGCCGGGGGTGAGGCCAGGGGCTCCTCTGGCCAAGTTTTGGCAGGCTCTCCTAACCATCTTGCTGGCCCCACTGGTACTGCTGCTGTTGGCCCTGGCGAAACTGGCCTGGCTGCTGCTTATCGCGGCCCTGTGTCCGCGACTGGTGCGCCGGGAGCGGGAGATATTGGTAGACCACCCCCGGTCTGCTTTGGGCTGGGGAGTACTCTGTCTAATACTTGTTGCCCTGGTCATGGCCCTTCTGGGTTCGGCCGGCCAACTGGGCGGATTGCTGGCCGTAATAGTGGGTGGGGTCGCAGGGTTCTGCCTCCTCCTGGGGGGCGCAGGAGTAACCCTGTACATAGGGCGGAAACTCCTGAGCCTGGCTGACCGGACGGAGGTTTCGGTGTTTATGGCCGTGGCCGTGGGCACGATAGCCCTCCAGTTGGCTTCCCTGCTCCCGGTTTTCGGTCAATTGCTGCTCCTTTACCTCCTGCTGGTGAGCCTGGGTGCGTTCCGCTTGGCCATCTTTTCCCTGCCCCCAGCCCAGCCCCCCCTGCGCCAGCCGGAGGAAACCGCGCCCCCGGCGGAGGAAAGCCCATGACCATTTCGGTAATCATTCCCGTGTACAACGAGGAGGCCACCATCGCTGAAGTGGTGCAACAAGTGGCCCGAGTGCCGTTCAACACGGAGATAATCGTGGTGGACGACGGCTCCACCGACGCCACGCCGCGCATTCTGCGCGATGGGGTGCGGGCAGAAGTGGATTGCCTCTGTACCCTGCCGCGCAATCGGGGGAAAGGCGCGGCCATTCGAGAGGGCTTGCGTCATGCCACCGGAGACATCGTCCTCATTCAGGACGCAGATTTGGAACTGTTGCCGGAGGACTACCCGCAACTCTTGGCCCCTCTTTTTCGCGGGACGGCGCGAGTGGTGTACGGTTCGCGGTTCCTCCGGGGGCGGGGAGGGGCCCGCTGGCTGACGTACTTCACCAACCGAGCCCTGACCTGGTGGGCGAACCTCCTTTTCGGCACCCATCTGACGGACGTGGCTGCGGGCTACAAAGTGTTCCGGGCTCAGGTGTTGCGCGACTTGCCCCTACAGGCAGAGGGTTTTGAGTTCTGCCCCGAGGTCACGGCTCGCCTGCTGCGGG
>DTZQ01000103.1 GCA_012961305.1 Armatimonadota bacterium
CGGCTGAGTAGTCGCCGTTGGTTTAGTAAAGGTAGCCCCGAGTTTGAACTCTGGGCGAGAGGGCTGGATTCCTTTCCCCAAACGAATGCCATTTTACCTTCCTCTGGCGGGGCAAAGGGGCCCAGGCAGGCAGCACATCATCGGCCGGATGGCGCGTCAGGTTCACTGGATTGCTCCCATCGGCATTCATCACGTAGATTTCCTGGTTCCCGTCCCGATTGGTCTTGAAGGCGATTTTGCTCCCCTCCGGCGACCAGGCCGGGTCCCCGTCCAGCGCCGGATGGCGGGTCAAGTTCACCGGTTCGCCCTGGCCGTCGGCGGAAATAACGTAGATGTCGGAATTGCCCTCGTGAGTACTGGAAAAAGCAATTTTCGTCCCGTCCGGCGACCAGGTGTGCCAGCGCACCGGCAGGTTCACCAAATTGCGGACCTTGGACCCATCCGGGTCCATCAGAAAAATGCCCCTTTTGCCCTCCCGCGCGCTCAGAAAGGCGATTTTCGTCCCGTCTGGCGACCAGATGGGAATGGAGTCGTAAGTGCCCGGCGAACGGCTCAAATTGGTGGGATTGGACCCGTCGGCGTTCATCACGAACACTTCCATGTCCCCCGTTCGGTCGCTCTGGAACAAGATTTGCGAGCCATCGGGCGACCAGGAAGACCAGTCGTCTCGGGCCGGATGATTGGTCAGATTGACCAGGTTCGACCCGTCGGGAGCCATCAAATACACTTCCAGGTTCCCATCCCGCTCGGTGGTGAAGGCAATCTTGGTGCCGTCCGGCGACCAGGCCGGGTCCCCATCCAAGGCCGGATGCCGGGTCAAATTGGTCTGGCCTGACCCGTCGGCGTTCATCACGTAAATGTCCCAATTGAGTCCGTGAAAGCGCAGGAAAGCCAGCCGCAGCTGGGGAACCTCCTGCTCCATCCCACAGCCCGCTATGGCAACCGCTCCCATTACTCCCCAGAGCCATTTGGCCATCTCTACCAGACCTGCCCATTAGCCCTTAACTGAGGGCTGAACGCTTCTTGCCTGGGCCGCGGCGTGGTAACTGCTGCGCACCAGGGGCCCGGCTTCCACGTGGGCAAAGCCCAGGCGTAGGCCCTCCTCCCGCAGAGCCGCAAACTCGTCCGGGTGATAGTAGCGCACCACCGGCAAGTGGGCTGGCGTCGGACGCAAGTACTGACCGATGGTCAGGAGAGAGACTCCTACGGCCCGCAAGTCGCGCATCAGGGCCAGACATTCCTCCTCCCTCTCGCCCAGGCCGACCAGGAAGCCGGACTTCGTAGGCACCTCCGGGGCCCATTCTCCGGCCCGCCGAAGCAAGGTCAACGTTCGCTGATAGTCGGCCCCTCGTTGCACCAGAGGGAACAGCCGTGGTACGGTCTCCACGTTGTGTCCCAACACGTCCGGCCGGGCCTCTAAGACGGTTCTCAGGGCCGCCGGGTCGCCCTTGAAATCGGGAATGAGCACCTCCACCCGGCACTCTGGCACGTGCTGGCGAAGGCGGCGAATGCTGGCCGCGAAAATGTGGGCTCCACCGTCGGGCAAATCGTCGCGGTTCACCGAAGTGAGCACTACATAGTGCAGCCCCAAGCGGGCTACCGCCTGGGCTATTCGTTCCGGTTCGCGTTCGTCCACCGGCCGCGGCCGGCCGGTTTTGACGTTGCAGAACCCACAGCGCCGGGTGCAAACGTCACCCAGCAGCAGAAACGTCACCGTGCGCTGACCCCAACACTCGCCCCGATTGGGACAGTGGGCCTCCTCGCAAACTGTGTGGAGGGCCAACTGCCGCAACAGGTGCTTCAATTCTCGGTAGTCTGCGCCCGCCGGCAATTTCACCCGCAACCAGGGAGGGTGTCGCCTTTCCCTCATGATTTACCTCCGGGCTAATCCGGCGTTTGTTTCCCGCCTTCAATTATAACATAACTTCCCACTTCCGTAAAGCACAACCTTTTTGACCTCCTCGCTAAGCAGGAAGGGAAACAAATTTGACCAAAATAATACCATAGGCTATTGGCTGACCGCTGACGGCTGAAGACTTACGAGAAAGGAGCAATTTCTAATGGCTATCGTAGACCTCATTTTGGACACGGACATCGGGGACGATGTGGACGATGCCTTGGCGCTGGCTTTTGCCCTGCAATCGCCGGAGGTGAACCTGCGAGCGGTGACCACGGTGCATGGTGAGGTGGAAACACGGGCTCGGCTGGCGTTAAAGGTATTGCACACTTTTGGCCGCGACGATGTGCCCGTCGCCTCGGGCACGGCCAAACCACTGTTTCGCCCGCGCCCCACCCACCGCCCCAATCAGGCCGTCGTGCTGGACTCGGAGGAAAAGTTGCCTGCCCCCTGGCCCGGCCACGCGGTAGACCTCATCATTGAAACGGTGATGAACTCGCCGGGCGAGGTGGTTATCTGTCCGGTGGGGGCCCAGACCAACCTGGCCCTGGCTTTGGCCAAGGAGCCACGCTTGGTGGAGAAGGCTCGGATTGTGTTCATGGGCGGGGTGTTTAGCCGGATGCAGGCCGAGTACAACATCGCCTGCGACCCCGAGGCCGCTCGTTTGGTGGTCGAGTCCGGCATTCCGCTTACCATGGTGGGTCTGGACGTGACCCTCAAGTGCCGCCTGACCACCAACCAAGTGGACGCCCTGGGCGCCAGCGACTTGCCCAGTGCGCGACTGTTGGCCGATTTAATCGCCGCCTGGCGCGGTCCGCGCAACATCACCCCTACACTTCACGACCCCCTGGCCATCGCCGTGACCTTCGACCCTTCGCTGGTGGCCCTGGAACCCCGGCTGCTGCGAGTGGAAACGCAAGGCGCACACACCCGAGGCTTCACCCTTGCCACTCCCAGCGACCAGCCCAACGCCCAAGTTTGTACTGACGTGGAGGCCGAGCGGTTCGTGCAGTTATTCTTCCAGCGCGTTAGTGCACCCCCGGCCCGAATTTGACAAATAAGGCCCCGGTGGGTTATAATTCGCCCCATGAACCTGGCCCAACTGCTCAGCGGGGTGGAGGTGCTCTCCCTTTGTGGAGACCTGACCCGACCGGTGCCGGCCCTGGCCAGCGATTCGCGGCAGGTGACCCCCGGCACGGTGTTTGTGTGCCTGACTCC
>DTZQ01000104.1 GCA_012961305.1 Armatimonadota bacterium
AGGCGCGCACGGAGGAACGGGTGGGTCGGCTGGAAGAGGCGGTAGCCCAGTTGGCGGAGGCACAGGCGCGCACGGAGGAACGGGTGAGCCGGCTGGAAGAGGCGGTGGAGCGGTTGGAAGAGGCGGTAGCCCAGTTGGCGGAGGCACAGGCGCGCACGGAGGAACGGGTGAGGGAGTTGGCCGAAGCGCAGGTGCGTACCGAAGGGCGATTGGACCGCTTGGAAGCGGTCGTAGAAGAGACCAACCGGACAGTGAACAAATTGATTGGAGCGATTGACGAACTGCGCAAACAGGTGGGTGGCTTAAGCCAGACCGTAGGTGGGGACATTGAAGACATCGCCTACATTGTGCTGCACGATGTGTTGCAGCGGGAGTTCGGCTGGGAGGTGGGAGTGCTGGAACGTTCCTGGCAAACTTGGGGCGAAGAACTTGAAGAGGTGAACATCTTCGGACAGGCCAGGGACCCGGCACGGCCGGAGGAAGTGATTTGGATAGTGGGGGAAGCCAAACACAACTTGACCGCGCGGGAGGTGGAGCGGTTCATAGGTCAGGTAGAGCGGGCGCGGGAGCATTTGGAGGGGGAGATATTTCCGGTGTGTTTTTGCTATCGGGCGCGGCCGGAGGTGCAGCGCAGAGTGCGGGAAGCGGGTATTCGATTGGTCTTTTCGTATGGGAGGTTAGCCTAAACAACCGGACCAATGAAAATTCGAGGGACAGGGGCCCGGGGCTCATGAAATCAGGGGGCGGGAAGTTTGGACCAGGGATTATTGGGAAGAAACTTTCATGGATGACCTGTTGACCATAGCCCAGAAAGCCTGTGAGGTAGCCGTACAGGTGGGGGCGGAGTTTGTGGACGTACTGGCCTATCGGGGGCGGCATGTCAGCGTGGAGTTGGAGAAAGGGGCCATTAAATCCTGTGATGTACGTTGGCACAGTGGGGTGTCAGTGCGGGCGTTCGCGCGCGGGGGCTGGACCAGTGCCAGTGGGTTGGAGGAAGAGGAAGCGTTAACCGCTGCCCGTAATGCGACCGAACTGGCCAAGGTAGCCGAACCCGACCCGGACTTCGTCTGTCTTCCCGAGCCGGCTGAATATCCCACCGTGGAGGGCCTCTACGACCCGCGCATCGTGGAATTAGAGGTCCAGGACCTGATTAAGTGGGCAGGGGAGAACATTGGCGCTGCCCGCGAAGTGTATCCGGAGGTGATTGTCTCCGGCGGCACCGGGGCGGGATGGAGCGAAAGTGTGCTGGTGAACAATCTGGGCGTGCAGGCAGCCAGCCGCAGCACCCATGTGGGCCTGAGCATTTTCGCCATCGTCAAGCGCGGTGACGACGTGGGTTCCTTCTACGAATACGATTCCGGGCGAATGTTGGACGACTTCGCGCCCGAAGGCATCGGGGCCCAAGCCACCCAAGAGGCCCTCAAGTTCTTGAGGGTGCGGAAAATTGAGACCGGGGTGCTGCCGGTGGTCTTCGGTCCCCTGGCCAGCAGCAGCCTCTTTTACACCCTTTGCTACAATGCCAACGTGGAGGAGGTGCAGTGCAACCGCTCCTACCTCAGCGGCAAGAAGGGCGAGCAAATTGCCTCGGAACTGCTCACCCTGGTGGACGATGCCCTTATCCCGCGGGGCCTGGTCTCCAGTGCCTATGACGGTGAGGGCTTCCCCTTCCGTCCTCTGAAAGTGGTGGAGAACGGGGTGTTGCTCACCTGGTTGCACAATTCCTATACTGCCCACTCGACCCGCGGGGGCATCAGCCCCACCAACGTCAATCCCCACCTGGGGGAGGTAACGGCAGGGGGAAATCATTCGGGACACGAAGGAAGGGCTGTACATCCCGACTGGCGGGGTATTTCCCAACCCGGTCACTGGCGACTTTTCGGATATGGTGGACTTCGGCTTCAAAATTGAAAACGGCGAGTTGGCCTACCTGGTGAAGAACACCATGATTGCCGGGAACATGCTGGAGTTCCTCCGCAACTTAGATGCCATTTCCTCCGACTACCGCGAGGAGCCGGAGAGCATCATGCCGAGCATTCGGGTCCCAAATGTGCACGTGGCCGGGGGGAAATGAGCAGTGGGGGAGCAAAGGCATGCTGGACATCGTGCTCTACGGAGACCCCATACTGCGCCGGCGGGCCAAACCGGTAAAGAGTTTCACTGGGCGCACCCGCACGCTGATTAAGCGCATGTTGGAGGCCATGAAAGCCGCCAAGGGCATCGGCTTGGCTGCCCCCCAGGTAGGCGTTTCGGAACGCATCATCGTCATCAGCACCAACGGGGAAGACTTGGCCCTGATTAACCCCCGCATCGTGGGGCAGGAAGGACGACAGGTGGACATAGAAGGCTGTCTCAGTTTTCCCGGCTTGCAGGGCGAGGTGCCGCGCTCTCGGCAAGTGGTGGTAGAGGCCTTCAACCCCCTGGGACGGTCGGTTCGGGTAACCGCCGAGGGGCTACGGGCTCGGGCCATCCAGCATGAAATTGACCACCTCAACGGCGTGCTGTTCATTGACCGCGCGCGGGAGGATTCCCTCCACTGGTTGGTGAGGGAGAAGGAACGGGACGAGGAGGGCAAGCCTCGCTATCGCAAAGTTCGGACCACGCTGGAGGAGGTCGAGGAATTTTACCGGCGAATGCGGGAGGGAAATTAAGGCGGGTGTTCAGGGCAGAAGCGGTGAGGGGGTTTGGCTGAGTGGTAGGCACAAGTTACTACGGAGTGATTAACTTGAAAGGTTAACTTTAATCCCGCCGGGCTTAAGTTCGTTTGGGGAAAGGAAAGCAGTCTTCTGGCCCCGGGTTCAAACTCG
>DTZQ01000105.1 GCA_012961305.1 Armatimonadota bacterium
CTCCCGCAAACTGTCCCTCGGCCGGTACGGGATGCCCTGGCCGAAAGGGACGAGGGAGGAGGGAGGGGGGAGGAAGAAACCGTCTCTTTGTCTCCCTCGCCGCAGCCGAAGGTCCAGGACACGGGAGAAAGGGCGAAGAGCGAGGAGTGCCAGTCCTTTCCCCCCGTTTACGCTGTGCGGGAGGCTTACTTAGTGCGCCTGCAGGAACCGCTGGCCAACCCAGAGGGAGAGGCGAAATGGGTCCGGCTGACGGAAGTGGGATTGGAAGTTCGGCAGAGCAACCCGCCCCACAGCGAGGGGTCGCTATGGTGGTGTGGGCCTTATTCTCTGCGGGAGCAGGCAATAGCGGTGCAGTTGACCCTGCAAAGTGAGGGCTGGCAGGCGAGCGTACAGCCGGCCTGCTGCTTTGAACCCACGGGGGCCTCTTCGGGGGAAAGGTGGGGCGTGCAATTGGGGGCTTTCCTCCATCGTCCTTATGCGGAGGGGTTGCATCGGAGCCTGCCCCGGGAGTTTCCGGCCCGGCTGGTGTCTCTGCCTCCCTTCTGGAAGGTACTGCTGGGCCCGCTGGCCACGGAGGAACAGGCGCGATTAGCCGCCCGACGGGTGACCGTCTGGGGATACGAGGGGTTTCCCGTGCGCTGGCCAGTGCCGGGAGAAGAGGCGAGGTGAAGCGATGGTTGTAGGCGTGCCTAAGGAAATTAAAGACGGAGAAAATCGGGTGGCCCTGACCCCGGCAGGGGCGTACGACTTGGTAAATCGGGGCCATACGGTCCTCATCCAACGGGGCGCCGGGTTGGGCAGCGGTCTCACGGATGAGGAGTACCGCTCAGCTGGGGCGACGCTGGTAGATGGCCCGGAGGAAATCTACCAGCGGGCGGAGTTGGTGGTCAAAGTTAAGGAGCCCCTGGAACCTGAATATCCCCTGCTGCGGGAAGGCCTAATCCTGTTTACTTACCTGCATCTGGCCTCCTCCGAAAGCCTGACCCAAGCCCTGGGGAAGCGGGGCGTCATTGCCATCGGCTACGAAACCATCGAAACGAAGGAGGGTAAACTCCCGGCCTTAGTGCCTATGAGTGAGGTGGCCGGGCGCATGGCCATGCAGGTAGGTATGCGGCTGTTGGAGGCGGAGTATGGGGGACGAGGGATTTTGGTGGGTGGAGTGCCGGGAGTGCCACCCGCAGAGGTAGTGGTTTTGGGCTGTGGAGTAGTGGGCCTCAACGCGGCCAAGGTGGCCCTCGGTCTGGGAGCGCAGGTTACCATCTTGGACATCAATCATGACCGGCTGAAATACCTTGATGACATCATGCACGGGCACGTAATTACCTGGTACGCCAACCCGCTGAACATCGAAAAGGCAGCCCTTTACGCGGATTTGCTCATTGGAGCGGTTTTGGTGCCCGGAGCGCGCACGCCGATGTTGGTGAGCGAAAAGGTGGTCAGGAAAATGAAACCGGGGGCGGTGATTGTAGACGTGTCAGTAGACCAGGGAGGCTGTGTGGAAACCACCCGGCCTACGACCCATTCCTACCCCACTTACATTGTGCACCAGGTCGTCCATTACGCCGTGCCCAACATGCCTGCGGCCGTTCCCCGCACTTCTACCTTTGCTCTGACCAATGTAACCCTACCTTACATCTGTGCTATCGCGGATAAAGGGTTGAGGCAGGCTCTGCAGGACGACCTCGCCTTAGCGCGGGGCGTTAATCTGGCTTACGGGCAGGTTGTCCACTCGGGCGTGGCCGAAGCCTTCGGTCTGGACCGGGTGCCGCTGTCCGAGGCCCTCGGGTGGTGAGCCGCCATGCACCCGGATACGTTTCTACTTCGGGATGGTGACCGAGTAGTTTTCGCGGGCGATAGCATTACTGCTGACCCCGTGGGGTACACGAAACTGGTGAGCGATTTGGTCCATGCCGCTTACCCCGACCGGGACATTATTTTTATCAACGCAGGGGCGGGAGGCAGTCGGAGTGTGGACCTGCAAGCGCGGTTGGAAACAGATGTTTTGGGTAAGCAGCCTACCTGGGTAACCATCAGCGCGGGAGTGAACGATGTAGCGCGTTTCGTCACCAATCCGGCGGAGGCCGTAACCCTGAAGGAGTTCCAGTCGGCCATAACGGATATGGTTAGCCGCCTGCAGACAGCGGGGGTTCAGGTGGGGCTGCTAACTACAACGGTATTTGAACACACCTGGCGTTCGGCGGAAGAGGCCCAGTGGGTCAACGAACTGCTGGTGCCCTACAACATGTGGTTGGAGGAGTACGCTGCAGAGCAGGCCCTGCTGCTGGTGCCCATGTGGCAGGCGTTCAACGAGGCCTTGGCCGAAGGGCGTGCCCGTGACCCCAACTTTTCCCTTACGGCTGATGGGGTACATCTGAACGATGTGGGCCGCAGCCTTATGGCCCTTACCTGGTTGCGAGCCTTTGGTTTCGTTTGGTGAACTTAGCCCATGCAATCCACCGCACCTGAACCGGTCGAAGAGTTAGACCTGCTAACGGCTACATTGATAGTCAGTCTGGGGTTGGTGCTGTTGAACCTCTGGGAGCGGAGGCGAAGGCAGCGGGGCCAGCCACCACTGTTTGCCGCCCAGTGGAGTGTGAAGGACCTCTTAGAAGCGGCAGTTTTAGTGTTTCTGCTGGTGAGTTTCAGCGGCGCAGTGGTACTCCTGTTGACGGGTTGGGAATCGCAATCCCTTCAAGTTCCGCTGGTGCTGTTGCTGCCCCAGAGTCTGGGCATGGTCGGCGGGGTGAGTTGGTACGTGCGAGTCAAGTACCGTCGCCCGTGGGCTGAACTCGGCCTCCGCCCAGACCCCCACTGGGCCGGCCGCTTTGGTCTGGGGGTAAGTTACGGCGTTCTCACCCCTTTTTTGGCCGGTCTGGTCACCGTGTTGGCATTAGTGCTGCTGGGAACGTTCCTCAGTCCAGAGGGTCTCAATCGCCTGATTGCAGCCGAGGAGCAGAATTCCTTTTACCAATTCATTCAAGCCTTATTCTTCCAGGCGTCCGGCGGATGGATGGTGTGGGGGACAATCCTTTTCGTGGTCGTGGGACCGGTGGCCGAGGAGATTTTCTTTCGTGGTTTTGCCTATCAAACCCTGCGTCGGCGGTTTGGGGAACCTACTGCCATGCTCGGCAGTTCCCTGCTGTTCAGCCTGGCCCACGGCCGGCTGCTGGCAGCCCCCGGCCTGTTTGCCATCGGTTTGGTCTTCGTTCGGCTCTACCAGCGGACGGGCACGCTGGTAACTTCCATGGCCGCCCATGCCATCCACAACGCCCTTTTACTTCTCATCCTGTTGGCCGCCGTGACTTTCGGCGGAACAGGGGGGTGAAACTAACCGGAGCGTTCACCACTCAACAGTATGGCTTGTGGCCCGACCGTCAATAGGTCATTAGGTCAATTAGCCCCTGGGCCCATTAAAGAACGACGGGGAGTAAACTCGTGACCAACGAGCAGGAAATAGCCATTTTGGAAATCTTGGAACACAACGCCCAAGTATCGCCGGCGGAAATCGCGGCCCTGGTGGGCCTAACGGCGGAAGAGGTGGAAGCCGCCATTCAGCGATTTGAAGAAGCAAAGGTCATTCGGGGCTACGGAGCCTTAGTTGACTGGGACCGCCTGGGGACCGACCGCATTTACGCTTTCATTGATGTGCGCGTCAGGCCCCAGCACGATGTGGGCTTCGATGCCATTGGGCAGGAAATTGCCCTCTTTGACGAAGTCCACTCGCTGTACCTCATGTCCGGCCAACACGATTTTCTGGTGGTGGTCGAAGGGCGAACGCTGCGGGAAGTGGCGACCTTCGTGGCGGAGAAGTTGGCCCCCTTGCAAGGGGTAGAGAGCACAGCCACCAGTTTCGTGCTCAAAAAATACAAGTTGGAGGGCCAGATTTTGGGAGAAGAAGGTGAGGACTGGAGGTTACCAGTAGCCCCATGAGCAGGTGTCAACGTCCTCTGTCCCAAACTGTTGCCGCCGTTCCTCCTTCGGGCATTCGCCGTTTCTTCGAGTTGGTAAGCCAGATGGAGGATGTGATAGCCCTGGGAGTGGGCGAGCCGGACTTCCCTACCCCCTGGAGCATTGCCAGCGAGGCCGTCGCCGGGCTCAAACTGGGCCGCACTTCCTACACCTCTAACTACGGACTGCTCAGCCTTCGCCGTGCCATCAGCCGCCATTTGCAGCGGCTTTACCAGGTTACCTACGACCCGGAAAAGGAACTGTTGGTCACGGTTGGAGTCAGCGAAGGGCTCGATTTGGCCCTCCGGGCCATCCTCAATCCGGGCGACGAAGTAGTGGTTCCTCAGCCCTGCTATGTCAGTTACGTCCCCGGTGTGATTTTCGCCGGGGGAGTTCCGGTCCCGGTGGAGACTTCAGTGGAGAGGGGCTTTGTCGTCTCTCCCGAGCAGGTGGAGGCTGCCCTTACGCCGCGGACGAAGGCCTTGCTGATTGGCCATCCCAACAACCCGACCGGCGCCGTGCTGCCGGAAACCACCCTGCGGACCCTGGCCGAGTTGGCCGAGGGCCATGACTTGTTGGTCATCTCTGACGAAATCTACGACCGCCTGCGCTACGGCACTCCTCACTGCTGTTTCGCCTCCCTGCCGGGCATGAAGGAGCGGACCATCCTCCTGAACGGCTTCTCCAAAGCCTATTCCATGACTGGATGGCGCGTAGGCTATGCAGCCGCTCCGGCAGAGATACTGGCCCTGATGGTCAAAATCCACCAATACACCATGTTGTGCGCTCCCATCACGGGACAGTTGGCAGCCTTGGAGGCCCTGCGCTGGGGGGAGAACGCGGTGCGCCGCATGGTACGGGAATACGACCGCCGCCGCCGCTTTCTGGTGCAGGGCCTCAACCGTTTGGGCCTGGAGTGTTTGGAGCCGCAGGGCGCCTTTTACGCCTTTCCCTCCATTCGCCGCACGGGTTTGAGTTCCGAGGAGTTTTGTCAGCGGCTGCTGCGGGAAGAACGAGTGGCAGTGGTGCCGGGAAATGCCTTCGGGCCCTGTGGGGAAGGCCACGTGCGGATGACTTATGCCACCTCCTTGGACCACCTGCGCGAGGCTCTGGTCCGCCTGGAACGTTTCCTGAGCCGGTTGTAAGGCATTGACAGTTTAGCCGGAAAGTGGGATGATGGACGGGTGAGCCAGCCGATTCGCAAACTCTAAGGGGAAGAGCAAAACCGCCTGCGGGAGTTACTGGAAAAGAACAGCGAGGGGCAGTTAAGACCGAACAGGAAGAACTTGATGCTTTGATTGCCGAATACCGAGGGCGAACTTTGGCCCAAGCACGAGCGATGACTGCTCTGGCAGAGCGCGGCTTGCCCCGCTCGCCAATCCGGCAAGAACTTGAGTTGCCTTATCCTCGTCCTGCGTTAGTGACCGGGGGGAGGTGTACGGAGAATGACCCACTACCTTTTTCACTACGACCTGGAGAGTCCGGGCGGATGCCTGCGGGCTGCGCCGGTGCTGGTAAAGTGGCACGAAAAGCATGAAATCCCGGCCACGGTTTTCCTGCTGGGCCGAGTGTTGGAGCAGAAGGGCCGCGAATTGCGGGCGATTTTCGGCGATTCGCCCCTGTTCGACCTCCAGTCCCATACCTACTCCCATAAGATGCTTCGGGACAGCCAAATGCACGGACGGGGCGTGTCCCTGGCGGAACTCCGGCGGGAAATCGTTAGGGGACGGGAGTTGGTAGAGGAGGTGTTCGCCCGGCCCTGTATCGGCATTCGCACCGGTTGCGGCTTCTATCGAGGGTTTCAAGGTGAGCGGGAGCGGTTGGCAGTGATAGCCGAAGGTGGAGTGAAGTACCTCAGTTCCGACCTGCGCGGGCCCGGGGATTCCATTCCTTCAGGGCTGCAACAGGCCTATTGGTACGATGAGGAGGGCTTTCCCAACCTGCTGGAAATGCCGGGACACGGCTGGCACGACAACGTGCTCAAAAGTCCGTCTTTCAACCGCCTCTGTCTTCCCTGGCCGGTGTACGTGCCCTGGGGCATTCCCAACCGCCCCACCCAGACCCCAGAGGAGGAGTTCCAGGTCCAAAGGGTCTGGATTGACCGAGCCGTGGCCCTGGGGCTGGATTACGTTTCCCTCATCTACCATCCCCATTCCCTCTACCGCCTGAGCGAGGATGGTCGCCTGCTGGACCTGTTGATGCGCTATGTGAAGGCCCTCGGCCTGCCCACTACTACCTATACCGCCCTTTATCAGCGCTACGCGGCCAATCCCGATAGCGTACCGGGCCGAACTGCCTGGCAGTGGGAAGACGAGATAGTCAGGGGAGAGTTTCGCGTCGGCCTTGCCGGAGGCTAACGGTTTAGGGCTACTCTTCCTTCAATGGCCAGCCGATGGGGGTCAACGGGGAATCCAGACCCGCTGCTCGTCTATGATGTGGATGACCTTCCAGCCCCGTTCCTGCAACACCCGTCCGATGAAGCGCCGATGGCACTTCCAGGGGAACCTCTCCGCACACATCATCGCCACCGTACTTTCCGCCGCCAGGGCCTCCAACCGCTCAAGTCCGCGGGCAAACTCCTCCGTCCTCAGGTAAGCCTCGTAGCCCCCCGAGCGATAGCCGCCCAGTTCCTCCCCCAAATATACATACCGTAGGCCAGCCTGCTGAAGCCACTCGGCCAAAGGCTCCTTTTGAAAGTGAGCCAGACGGCTAGTGGGGAAACGGCGCACATCCACCAACGTCTGAACCCCATGCTGCCGCAGCAAGGCCAGGAATTCCTCGGGCCCGCGGTTGCTGCTGCCGATGGTGTAAATGGCCCGCGCGCGTTCACTCGGCTGTCCGTTTGCCAGGACCCCGCGCTTCGACATGGGTTCATTCCATCCCTATTCAGTCCTCGGACGGGCTTTGAGGCGGCGTTCCTTCGGTCCGGCGAGCCAGGACACCTTCGATGGTTTGGCAGATTTCATGCAGCGTAGCGATGTCTCGTCGCTCCAGAGTGGCCCGCCCGAAAACCCGCCGCACCGATTGGCGGAAAGTCTCCGGGTCGTTCACATAGGGGCGGAAGCCCAAACGCACCAGGAGGTTGACCAAACGCTGCACGAGATACTCCACTTCCCCGACGGTAGGCAAGTCCAAAGGCAGGGGCGGTGGCTGGCCCAAACTGGCCAGGAATATTTCGTAGGCCACCACCATTACGGCCTGGGCGAGGTTGAGGGAGGGCTCTCGGCTGGCGGCGGGGATGGTGGCACAGAGGTGACAGCGGCTCAGAACAGACACCGGCAAGCCCCGGTCCTCGCGCCCGAAGAGCACACCAACGGTGTGGTTCTGGGAGACGACAGCGATTCTTGCGGCCACCTCGCGTACTGGAACGACCTGCGGCAGGACTCGCGACCGCCGGCGGTGGGTGGTGCCTACCAAGTAATGCACCTCCTTTAGGGCCTCCTCCAGCGTCTCCGTCACCTGGGCCGCGGCCAGCACTTCCCCCGCTCGGTGGGCCATATAGGTGGCTTCCTTGCTCTCCGCAAAGGGCGCGGGGCGTACTAAGGTCAGGCCCGTCAAGCCCATGGTTTTCATGGCCCGGGCGGTGGCTCCGATGTTGCCCGGCTCCTGGGGTTCGACCAAGATGATGCGTATCCGTTGCAGGTTGAGCGGAACCGGCACGGGCAGGGCGCGGTCATCGTAGGTCGGTCGCCTTCGGCCCATTTTTTCCTCTTAAGTGAGCGGGTAGTCTACCCCCTTTGGGTTGATGCTCTCTTCTCACCGCCAAGGCGCCGAGGACGCAGAGTTTTTCGGGCTTTCTCAGCGTCCTCTGGGTCTCTGCGGTGAAACGGCAAAGCAGTTGGGTATTTCAACCCCATAGGGGGAGACCACCGAGGCATCTCGGCTTGCATTTTATATGTACGAGCCGAAATCGGTTCCTCCACATCCGCCCTTTTCCTCGCTGAACTACCAACTCGCGCTACCTGAGACCTTGTAAACCAAAACTTACCCTCTGTCAAAGCACTTTGCCCGCGGGATTCCCGTTGCCGGGCAAGGAGAAGGACAGTTACAGCCTCCATTACTCCGCGGCGAAAATGAGGTGCAGCAGGACTTCTCCCACCGCCTTCAGCGAGGCTGAACTGCACTTGTCCACCGTGTCTTCAAGGGTGTGCCAGTAGCGGCCGGGTGAGGGAGGCTCCGGGTACTCGAAGTCAATCAGGTCAATAGCCGGTATGCCTGCCTGCAGCAGCGGGAGATGGTCGTCTATGATGGTATATCGGGGCTCGGGGACGAACTGGGGATAGCCCAGCGCAGCCGCGGTCTGGAAAACTTTCCGCACCAACGCCGGCGCGAATTGGAGGGAATGGCCCTCCTGGTAAATCCGCAGGGCCCGGTCGCCAATCATGTCAACGATGATGGCCTCCTCCGGCCGAAACCGTCCCAAATGCTGGGCGAAGTAGCGCGCGCCTAAGGAGTACTCTTCCGCATAAGGAGTTTGGCCTAAATCCTCCGCGTCGAAAAGGGCCAGAATGACCCGCCGGGGAGGTGGGTGTTCCTTCAATACCCGGGCGATTTCCAGGAGGACGGCCACACCTGAGGCCCCATCGTTGGCTCCCAAAATGGGCTGGGAGCGATTTTGCGGGTTCGGGTCCTGGTCCGCCAGGGGCCGGGTGTCCCAATGGGCCCCCAAGAGGAGCGGATGGGACCCCGTTGGGTTGAACTCCGCCAAAATGTTGGTAAAGGTGAACGTCTGACCGCCGCCGGTGTGGGTAAAATCCTGCACCGTCACCGCATCGGCGTAGGTGCGCAGAGTGGTCAGGAAATAGGTCCGGGCCTGGGAGTGGCCGCTGGTGCCCGGTGCGCGGGGCCCGAAGTCCACTTGCCGCTGCAAAAAGGCGAAAGCCGAATGTTCGTCAAAGGTCGGCTCCTCGCCATGCGGAGCAGACGACTCCTCCAGCGGTGAGGGTGGCTCACTGCTCCCCCGGCCGGAACCGTTGCAACCCGACCCTATGAGCACCAGCAACCCCACCGCCGCCCCAATACCCCTTACCTTTCGCCACATGGTAGCCACCTGCTTTAGTGACGAAAATGGCGGATGCCGGTAAAGACCATGGCCATCCCGTGCTCGTTGGCCGCATCAATGCACTCCTGGTCGCGCACCGAACCGCCCGGCTCGACGATGGCCCTCACTCCTGCTGCCGCGGCCTCGTCTATGCTGTCCCGAAAGGGGAAGAAGGCGTCGGAGGCCATGACGCTGCCCGGCACCCGGTCGCCAGCCTTGGTTACCGCCAAGCGGGCGGCATCTACCCGACTCATCTGCCCGGCCCCGATGCCCACCGTTTTCCTGCCCTGCACCAGCACAATGGCATTGGAACGCACATGCTTGACTACCTTCCAACCGAACTGCAAGGCCGCCAGTTCCTCTGCCGTAGGTGTCCGTTGGGTGACCACTCGCCAATCCTCCGGCGCCAACGCCTGCCGGTCGCGCTCCTGCACCAGGAACCCATTGCCCACCCGCCGGATTTCCCAGCCCGTGCCTTCCAGCCGGGTGGCGTGCTCCATGGTCAGCAGGCGCAGGTTCTCCTTGCGCTGGAGGATTTTCAGGGCCTCCTCCTCAAATCCCGGCGCGATGATGACCTCGATGAACAGGTCGGCCATTTCCTGGGCCGTGGCCTCGTCCACCGACCGGTTCAAGGCGACGACGCTGCCAAAGGCCGACACGGGGTCGCAAGCCAGGGCCTCCTGGTAGGCCTGCACCAATGTTTCTGCGCTGGCCACGCCACAGGGGTTGTTGTGCTTGATGAGGGCTACCGTCGGCTCCGAAAACTCCAGCACCAACTCCCAGGCGGCGTCAGTATCCAGAAGGTTATTGTAGGACAACTCCCTCCCCTGCAGTTGCAGGGCTCCCACAATGCCATTCCGTTCCCGGCCCGGCTCGCGGTAGAAACAGGCTGCCTGGTGCGGGTTCTCCCCATAGCGCAGGTTCTGCACCTTTTCCAGTCGCAGGTTGACCAGGCGAGGGAAGGGCCGTTCCTCCATCTCGAACTGCTTCTCCAAATAGTCGGCGATTAGGGCATCGTAGTGGGCGGTGTGGCGGAACACATCCAGGGCCAGGCGGGCCCGCAGTTGCTCCGAAACGAGGCCGCCCTGGGAGCGCAGTTCCTCCAACACCTCGTCGTAATGGTGGGGGTTGCACACGACGAGTACATCGCGGTAGTTCTTGGCCGCGGCCCGCAGCAGAGTAGGCCCTCCGATGTCAATGTTTTCGAGGGCCTCTTCCAAAGTTACCTGCGGGCGGGCGATGGTCTCCTCGAAGGGATAGAGGTTCACCACCACCAGGTCAATGAACTCAATGCCCTGCTCCGCCAACTGTCGGGCATGGGCCTCATTTTCCCGCAG
>DTZQ01000106.1 GCA_012961305.1 Armatimonadota bacterium
GAGGGGGCTGGATTTCCTTTTCCCAAACCAACTTAAGCCCAGCGGTATTAAAGTTAACTTTGTCGAGTTAATCACTTAGGCGGTTGCTCGCATTTACCCTATCGGTTTTCTAAAGATGGCAAAGGCACCTACCTTTTGGAACCCTGCTTTGCCGTAAATCCGCTGGGCTGCGAAGTTCGTAGCCCCGGTGCTCAAATTAACGGTCTCGACCCCGGCCCGTTTCAGTCTGTTCAGGGCGGCGAAGAGCAGCCACGTGCCCACACCTTTGTTCCGCTTCTCCGGGGCCACACCAATGCCCCACACTCCACCTGTGTCCCCGCTCCAGCCCACTCTGACGAAGCCTACCAGGGCCTCACCTCGCCGAGCCACGAAGAGGTTGCTCAATTCAAGGGTGCCCCGGTGAGCATCATTGTACATCGGTTCGTACCAGCCAGCGAAATGGGCTTGGAGCAAAGCGAGCAAGTCCTCGACCTCCTGCTCCTGCAAAGGGTGGACTTCTACTCCCTCGGCTCCCAGCCGCCGGCGCAGTTCTTCCATTTCCCGGTCTTTAGCAAACCCCGCTAAGGAGAGCCGCATCCGCCACTCGATTTCTTCCTCAAAGCCCTGGGCCCGGAAGAAACTTAAGGCCGCCGTATCTTCAACCTCTATGCCCACGAAGAGAGGGATGGGATTACGATAGCCGGTGCGTATTTGCCTCTTGCCCTGGCGGCGCAAGTAGCCAATGCCGGCCTGAAGCAATGCGGAGCCGATTCCCCGGCGACGGTGCTGGGGGTGCACCAAAAGGGCGGAGAGATACCCTGGCAGCGTGGCGATGTCTATCACTGGCGAAGGCTCGCGGCGGGTCGCCACCAAGCAGAAGCCCACCAAACGGCCCTGAGAATAGGCTAAAATTGCCCCCTCTGGAGCGAAGTTGGGGTTGTCCAGCACGCGGTTTTTGAACCGTTCAGGGGTCATGCAGCCATACCGCTCCTCGCTGCCATCAGTGTAGACCACCTCGTTCCAGAGGTCAATTAGGCGCGGCACTTCCTCCGCAGCAAAGGGTTTCAATTCGACCTCTGCCCGCGCCTCTTGCCTGGGGATAGAATGGCTGGCCATGGTTCGACCTCCACAAATTGGGCCCGACACCCTTCGTAGATATGTTCAGGCCCTCACCTCCCATCCCTCTTTCCTGCCCAGCAGGAGAGGAGGAGCAGGCTCTGGCAAGCACCGATTTTCTCCTCTCTCCCACTCCTGGGGGAGGGAATGAGGGTGAGGGCCAGGGTCCAGAACTTTCCCTGATGGCCTGAATGGATACGACCCTTCACTACCCTTCCTCCAGGAGGGGCTTGCACAGGATTTCGTGGACTTTCAGGTCTCGCAGCCGATTTGAAGGGGCAGCGGTGACCAGGAGGGCTGTATCCGCTCCCCGGCCCGTGCCTGCAATAGCAATTACCTTTTCGCCCCAGTCCACCAACCCCGCATCAGCGGCCATGAGTACGATTTCTATGCATACCTTTGTGCCCTGGCCGAAAGTACGCAACACGTTGGCCAGCGCGGCGGGAGCATTCGTGCCATAAAATCCCTCCGTGTGAAAGAGCATGGTGCCGAAATGCACTTTGTGTCCTTTTTCCTCCAGCCGGGGGATTAGGGCCCGGTCAAATTCGCAGGTTTCGCGAAAACCAAACTGATGGGGGATGATAATCAATTGGACTTTAGTATCGGCGAAAATGTCCGCCGCTGCTTGGGCCGTGAAGCCAGTCGTAGAAGCCACCACCAGTCTGTTGATGCCCCTCTCGGCCGCCCATTCTTTGGCCAATTTCAGTACCGCATCTGTATTTTCCTTGCCCGGCCGTTCAAAATAGACAATTTTCTTTTCCACCATGGTTTTTGCCTCCTAAGTGCAGTCAGCCGCCGGCATCCAGCCCTCGGCAGGTTCAGTCTATCGCGTAAAGATGCAAATGCCTATCATCATTCGCGTTTTACGCCTTACGGGCCAGGGGCCAAAGGCGGCACCTTGGCTGTGATAGGCGCATACTTGTTATCC
>DTZQ01000107.1 GCA_012961305.1 Armatimonadota bacterium
GTCGGCCACGAAGGGGTCGGGAATGCGCCCGGCCGCCAGCAAATCCAAGTGCACCACCCCCGGCACCGTGGCCGGGAACCATCCTTTTTCCCCCACCCGCCGCACTTCCCAAGTTCCGGTGAGCGATTGCACCACCATAGTTTCCTCCTTGGTTTCGCTGCAGGTAACCGTTCGCGTGGCCCGGAATTTCTCCCCCCCGTGCCCGCTTTAACTTCTAACTTCCTTGCCCCGTGCAAGCAATTACGTGCTCCTGCAAGTCCCAGTCGAGGTTGGAGTTATTATAGCAAAAAGGTTTTTCTTTGTCAAGCGGACTGAAGGGCTTGACTCCAGAGGAGGATTCCCAAACCCAATGGCGAACTAACTACTGACCAGCGACGTTAGGTATGAACAGAGGGCGATGCAGGGCCTAAGCCCTGACCGGCGTGGGAGGTTGTCCGCCATGATTAGAACGGTTTTCCTGAGCATTTTCCTGCCTTTGCTTTTGAGTGGAGGTGCGGCCGGAGGGGAGCGCACCTTCGCGCCGGACGAAAAGGGGTTCCTCCGCGATTGGCTGGTGGCGGGACCGTTCGTGGTCCCCCGGTTCGACTTAGACGGTTGGGAAGTGGACTTTCTGGCCGGAGTGGGAGGGGAGAGGGGCGTGCAGCCGGCAGAGGGCGGGCGCGTGGCTGCGTTCCTGCCCTGGCGGGTCGTGCACGCCGTGGGGCCGCGAGTGGATTTGAGCCAGTTCTTTCCCTCGCCCTCTTGCTTTGCTTACGCGGCCACTTACGTGGAAGTGCCGAAGGAAACGGCCGGTCAACTGCGGGTGGGCAGCGATGATGGATGCAAGGTGTGGCTGAACGGAGAGTTCGTTGGCGAGCACCGCATACAGCGGGCGCTACGGCCCGACAGCGAGGTGTACGAAGTAACCCTGCGGCCCGGTCGCAATTTGCTGCTCCTAAAAATCGAACAACTGCGGGGCGGATTCGGACTGATGGCCCGTTTCACCGATGCGGAGGGGCAACCCCTGCCTAACTTGCGCCTGTATCTGCCCATCGCCGCCCAAACGGAGCGGCCGCTGCAATTGGCGCTGGCTGGCCTGAGGGTGGAGCGGCGCAGCGACTTGATAGGGGTGTTCTCCGAGCCGAATTTTCCGGCCTCCGGCCTGCCCGCTGCGGTGAGGCCGGAACTTTTGACCCGCTGGTTGCGGCAGGAAGGGCAACGGGTGCGTATGCTTTCGGCGGCAGATTTGGCCAACCCGCAGGTGCTCACGCCGCGGGAGGTGGGTACGCTCATTCTGAGTTACGGCGAAACCGTGCCCGCGGCGGCCCTGCCCAACTTAGCAGCCTACCTGCGCAAGGGCGGCGGACTGCTCAGCCCGGCGGGCGTGCCCCTGTCCCATCCCGTTGTGCGGCGGAACGGGAGGTGGGTGGATGAGGGGCACAACCAAGCGGTGGTGGAAACCCTGTGCCGGGAGGTGCTACCCCTCTACACTTTCTATCGGACCCAGACGAGACCTGTGGCCGCGGCCATGCTCGAGCGTCAGTATTTTCCCCACTCTCCCTTCTTCTGGCCGCTTTCCGGGGGAACGGTGGGTTTCATTCCCGACCGCCAGACGCCTGACCGCCAACCCTTTTCGCACCGCAGCAGCGTCCCCTTAATAGTTTCGGCCAGTGCTTGGGGGGAACCCCTGGCTACGCCGGTGTACTACTTCTCCCGGCAGCCGCAGGTGCTTTTCCTGGGCTTCGTCGGGGAGAGTCATCCGTGGAATCCGGCGGCCTGGGAACCGTACTATGAAGACAGCCCGGAGGTGGCCCGGCAAGTGTTCAGCGATTGTGTGCGCCTTTTGCGGGAGAGGCCGGAGGTGGCCATTGAGGATGTACGCACGGACCGCAGTTGTTACCGGGAGGGCGAGCCGGTGCGGGTGGAGGTGGAGGTGCTGGGCAGCGGGGGCGAAGCGGTGCGGGCCCAAATCACGGTGGACATCGTAGGTCGGGACACCGGCCGCCGGTGGCAGAGCTGGACCCGAGGCGCGGTGATTTACCGGGGCCACACCGTTACGGTGCCCTTTGAGTTCCCTGCCCACCCCTTCGCCGATTGGGCCTACGACGTGCTGGTCACGGCCACCGCAGAGGGGGGCCTGGTGCAGGCCCGGGACCGCACCCTGTTCGCGGTGTGGAAGCCGGAGGTGTTGGCCCAGGGCCCGGTGGTGGAAGTGGTTAAGGACGATGTACAGGTAGAGGGTCAATCGGCCTGGCTGGTGGGAGTGAACCTATACCTGCACGACCAGCGGGGCATAGGGCTGCTGTTCGACACTTTGGGGGCCAATCCGCGCAAACATCCGCTGTTGGACGTAATGGACGACCAATTGGGCCTGCTGGGGGCACTGGGGTGCAATACGGTGCGACAGGGCTATTTCTGTTCCCGCCTGGGGCCTCGTGCTCCCCAGGACCCTAACGACCCAGCCCAGCGGGCCATAGATGCCTTTCTGCTGCTGACCGCCGCCAACCGGTTCCCGGTGAACCTCGAGCCCCTGTCCAACCTGCGGGCGTTTCAGCAGCCGGAATGGCGGGCCTTGCGCGACCGGCTGGAGGGGAGGAAAGACCCGCTCTTCTACTTCCGTTCCGGGCCCTTCCGCGAGGCCCAGCGGAACTTCCTGACCGCCTTTGTCCAGCGGTACGCTTCGGCCCGGCACGTTTTGTGGGAACTCATCAACGAGCCCGAGGCGACTGAACCGACCGCCGAACCCGACCGCCGCCTCCAGCAGACCCTCGCCCGGGGGTGGGTGCGCTTTCTGGCCGAGGCCTTGGAGGCGGCTACGCCCTATGACGCCCTCCTCGGCATTCAGAACGTTGCTCCCACTGCAACTTCGCCCTGGGACGCCCAGGTCCTCAAGCGGGAAGTGGACTTCAGCGCCCTGCACGACTATCGGCCGGAGAACCACTTCCTCCCCAGTCGCCTCCATCCTGGCTTCGCCCTCAACTACGGGCATCCGGCGTTGGTGGGGGAAATTGGCCTCCTTACCCCCGAGGCCCAGGATAGGATTTGGGCCTACCTTTTCGCCGAGCAGGCGTGGGGTGGCTCCCAGTTCTACCTCTATCCCTCGGAGGGCGGTTCGTGGGGGTTGGGCCGGGGCGATGGAACTCTGGGGCCTCTGGCCCAACCGCTACGGCTGTGGCTGAAGGTGTGGGAGTACCTGAAGCGGTCGGACTACGAACCGCCCAGTGTGGGCCTGCTGGTGAACACCTTTGCCCGCTTGACCGACCCGGCCCTGCTGGACCGGGTGGGGGCCCTGTACGTGGACTTGCTGCGGCGGGGGCTGCGAGTTAAAGTCATCAGCCAAAGAGATTTGATTTCGCCGCCGGAGGGGATGAACACGGTGCTTGTGCCGGAGTGGATGCCGCTGTCTGAGCCCACGCAGAGGAAACTGGCGGCTTTGGCCCACGAGGGATGGCGCATATTGATGACCGGTGGCCCCGTGGAAAGGCCCGCCTGGGTGACCCCGACCGATGCCCTGGCAGAACTGGCCAAAGAGAAGCGGGTGCGCCTGGTGGAGGGGGAACCGGAGGCCTGGTACGAACTGCCTCGCGGCGACGGAGGGGTGAGCGTGGTGCTGTTCAACGAGCGGGGCAAGGCCAGGATGCGCTTGCGGGTAAGCGGCACGGTGGTGACCTGCCAGGTTCCGGCCGGCTACACCGCCCTGCTGGACTTTGAGGCTCAGGGTGGACTGCGGCTGGTTAAGGCCTGGGGTTCCCTCCTTCTGGACGACCAGCCCTTGGTGACTGCTCCTTTGCAGCCCTACGTGGTGGCCTCGCGGGACCGAAAGCCGCTAAAGGAAAGCACGGTGCTGGACGTAATGGCTTTCCCGCCTAGCGCCGTGAAAGTGCACCATCCGGCAGCCGACGAAGTGGCCCATTGGGCCTCGGAACTGGTGCTCGTGGTGCCCAATGAGACCTATCGTCCTTTGGGCCGCTGGGTGGCCGCGCAGTTGCAGGCCCGTGGGGTGACCTGCAAAGTCCAGCGAGGGCCCCTGAGAGCGGTCAGTGATTTGCGGCTCATCTTCCGCCGTGCCGGAGCGCGACCGGGGGAACCGTTGGCAGAGGCTCCGCTGCGCTGGCAGCAAAATGGTTACCTGAAGGCCCTGCGCCTGCCCCAGGGCCGGCGGCTAACTGCGACCTGGGCCGGAGGGATGATTAAGGTAGGTGAGCCGTTAGTGGAGGTACATTTGCTGGGCACCTCGCCGGGGGCCTTGGTGCTAACCGCACAGGCTTTCCTCGGCGGGCAGACCCTTCGGGAAGGGCCAGCCGTTTTCTGAGGGAAAGGCGGGAGGAGCAATTTGCAATCTGAGATTTCAAATTGAAATCCCGGCGGGGAGGAATTTGCTTCCCCGAAGTAAAAGAATTTGTCAGCAAACTTTAACCAACCGTAACATCTGAGCGGAACCGGGAACGGTGTCCGAGCGTCGGACAGGGAGATAAAGGGGAAAGGAGGATACAACCATGGCGCTCAGACCGGTTCCCAACTTGACCCTGAGCGAAGTGGGCCAACAAGTACTGCGGTTCTTTGACCGCAATCCACATACCTTAGACTACGCGGACAGCCTTGCTCGTCGGTTGGGTCGCCGAACGGAGGAGGTGGAAAGGGCTTTGGCTGACCTATCCCGACAGGGGTTGGTGCGAGCAGTAGGGGGGTGGAATGGCATGAGGGTGTACCGCGTAAA
>DTZQ01000108.1 GCA_012961305.1 Armatimonadota bacterium
CCACCCGCCAGAGCGGCCCGCAGGGAGCCGTCCTGGGCTTCCAAGTGACGACGGGCCGTTTCGGCGTCCAGTCCTCTCAACAACATGAGGATGGCTGTTTTGGCTGACCAGCCACCGGCTTCCAAGGCTGACCGGGCTGCGGCCTCGTCCACCCCTGCCGCCTGTTGCACCAGCCGTACGGCCCGCGTTCGCAGTTTGAGGTTAGTGGCCTGCAGGTCCACCATCAAGTTGCCAAATACCTTGTGGCGGCGAATCAGGGCAGCGGTGCTTAGCATGTTCAGCACCATTTTCTGGGCCGTCCCGGCTTTCAACCGGGTGGAGCCGGAGATGAGTTCCGGACCAGTTTCCACTTCAATGGCCAAGTCCACCACTGCCCGCAGGGGAGTGTTGCGGTTACAGGCCAGCCCAACGGTCGTGGCTCCGCGCCGTTTGGCCTCTTGCACCGCCGCCAGCACGTAGGGGGTCCGGCCACTGGCCGTAATACCCACCACCACGTCCTTCTCTCCCACCCCAGCCGCCGCTACCTGGGCCGCGCCAGCGGCGGCATCGTCCTCCGCCCCCTCCACCGACCGGATGAGCGCCGCTGGCCCCCCGGCCACAAAAGCCCGTACCACCTCAGGAGGGAGGTTAAATGTGGGCCCACACTCTACCGCATCCAACATGCCCAACCGTCCGCTGGTGCCCGCACCGAAATAGAGTAATCGCCCACCCTGCGCCAGCCGGTCAGCAATAATTTCCACCGCTTGGGCAATCTGCGGCAGTGCTTGGCGCACGGCAGGGGCAACCGTGTGGTCCAGGTCGTTCATTAGAGTCACAATTTCCAGCGGGGAGCGAGTGTCTAAGTCGGCGGCTGCCGGATGCGGTTGCTCCGTGGGCAATCGGTTCAAATCCTCTGCCGTTCTGCTGTTTTCCGGAGCCATAGTCACAGAATTTCAACCACCCCCACTCCTTCAGGGATATTTTTCGTAACGCGATGAAGAAATCCTCCTGCCCAAAGAAAAATTGGTTGAAAATCCACAGTAGCGGTACTCCGAAGGCGTAAGGTTAAAACATCTACCTCCGACAGGAGGAATTGTACCATTGGAAGCCAAGATAATCAAGGTTGACATTCAACGACCCTTGTTCTATAATGTGGTCAGGGAGGGGAAATTTACCCCTGGGGGAAAATTGAGCATGGGCCTAAGCAAATATGACTTGGACACTCCGGCGCTCCTGCTTAATCAGGAAGCCTTGGAGCGTAACATCGCGAAGATGGCCGCCTGGTCGCAAGAGATGGACTGTGCGGTGCGCCCGCACTTTAAGGTTCACCGCACGGTGCGAATTGCCCGCCAGCAACTGGCGGCCGGAGCAGTGGGCATCACCTGCGCTAAACTGGCCGAGGCTGAGGTGCTGGCGGAACACGGCGTGGAGAACGTGCTGTTAGCCAATGAGGTGGCCGGGGAACGGAAAATCAGCCGTCTGGTCAGCCTGGCCGAACGTATTAACTTCGTGGTCTTCGTGGACCACCTGGAAGTGACCCGACAAATTGCCCGCACTGCCCGCCGACGAGGGGTCACGGTGGAGGTGCTGGTGGAGGTGGACGTAGGTATGCACCGCTGCGGGGTGCCGCCGGGCCCCGAAGCAGTGCAACTGGCTCGCTTGGTAGCGCAGGAGGAAGGTTTGCGCTTTCGTGGTCTGGCCGCTTACGAAGGGCACCTGGTTGCTTTGGAACCCGGCCCAGAGAAAACACGTCAAATAAAAGAGGCCCTGCAGCCTTTGGGCGAACTGCGGGCCCAGTTGGAAGCAGAGGGCTTGCCGGTGGAAATGGTCTGTGCGGCTGGCACGGGCAGTTTCATGATTACCGGCACTTTGCCCTACGTGGATGAAGTCCACCCTGGAACTTATGCCCTCATGGATTTGCTCTACGCCAAGGCCGGCGCTCCCTTTGAGTTCGCCATGACCGTGCTGGCCACGGTTATCAGCAAGCGGCCTGGCCGGCTCATCACTGACGCAGGCTTGAAAGCCCTGCATCCAGTTTTCGGTTGGCCTCAGGTCGGGGGACAGGACAATTTGACGGTCCGCTTTCTCTCCGCGGAACACGGCGTGTTGAACGCGCAGGGCCAAACGGAAGTGCAGGTGGGCGACAAACTCGAATTCATACCTTATTACGCCGATGGAACTATCAACCTTTTCGAGCGTTGGTATGTGATAAGGGGGGAAGAGGTGGTGGATGTGTGGCCCATGGAGGCCCGGGGCTGCTCAAAGTAACCGTGGGGGTAAGACCGTGAAAGTACACATCCGCAACTTGCGGCCAGAAGAAGTAGCGGAGGTACAGGAACTTCTGGCGATTTCCTTTGTGGGACTGCAGGAGCATTACGCGGAGGCCCTAAGCGAGTATGCAGAGGAACCTTGGTACGGGCCGGAGAACGTGCTGGTGGCCGAAGCGGAAGGACGTCTGGTCGGTCACGTAGGAATCAAAGAGACCTCGGTGTGGATTGCCGGACAGCGGTTCCGCACGGCCAAAATCGGCTCCGTGTGCACTCATCCCGACTTTCGCCGCCAGGGTGTGGCTGCCCGGCTGATGCAGGCCGCCCGAAAACGGGCGCGCGGTTGCGAACTGTCCTCCCTCGACCCGGCGGGGGAAGAATGGATAGTGCGCTTCTACGAGCGATGTGGCTACGTGCAGGCGGTACGCAGTCAACCGATTTATCGGGTAGATGTGGAAGCCTTGGGCGAAATGCCTCCCCGGGTTCTGGTGCGTCCCGCCCGGCTGTCAGAGGCCCAGGGGCTTAACCGTATCTACAACGACTATTACCGCACGGTCAACGGAACCCTGGGTCGGACCACACGTTTTTGGGAACGGCGGCTGTGTCGGCGGCCCAAACTGTGGCTGAAGGGTCGGCCGGACTTCCTGGTGTTGGAAGGCCGCATCGGACCGGTAGGATATTTGGCGGTACTTCCCGAAGGAGAAGCCTGGCGGGTGCTGGAGTGGGCTACTCTGCCGGAGGGAGATGAGCAGGCGTTGGCACTCCTGGCCGACGTGGCCATGCCCGCCCGCCTCCATAAAGTGTCCTTTTTGGACGTGAACATTTCGCCCGCGGAGCGGCTTTTTAATCGCCTGGCGACTCTGAACCCTACAAATGTTTCCCCTCCAGCCAAATGGGTGATGCTGCAAGTGACCAATCCCTCCCTGTTTCGACCCAAGTTCGTTGCTGCTCTGGCCGACCGCCTGCCGCCGGGCAGTCAGATAAAGGAACAGGAGGGTCAAGTGGAGTTGACCTGCCCGACTACGCCGCGCCTCACACTTCGGGCCAGTTGGAGCCATTTGCTCTCCCTGCTCTACGACGGACGCATCTTGTCCCAGTTTCGGGAACGAAGGGAAATCACGGTGAGGCCCGACGAGGAAGTGGCCTGGCAGGCAGTGCGGGAGATTTTTCCGCCCACTATCTCCCATCGGCGGGAGATGGACGGATATTGAGGAGGATGAACTATGGCAGAACGAGGGGAGCGATTAGTGATTGCCGGCTACGAGATTGGGGAGGAAGTGGGACGAGGGCCGTTGGGAAAGGTATATGCTGCGCGGCACCTCAAAACGGGCCAACAGGTCATCTTTCGCGGGTTTTCCCGCCCCCCAGAAGCGGACGACGAACATTGGCAACAGGCCATTGACCGCTTTACTCAGGAACTCACGGCCGCCGCCCGCCTGAACCATCCCAACATCGTCAAAGTTCTGGATTTCGGCGAGGAGCGGGGCCTGTATTACGTAGCCACTGAATACTTCCTGGCCCGTCCCGTGCGCCAAATCATTGACCAGGACGAGCGTTGGCCCCTACGCCGCATTCTGCCCCTCATGGCGCAAGTGCTGCGCGCCCTGGACTACGCCCAGGAGCAAGGTCTGGCCCACGGCGATATTACCCCCTATAACCTGCTGGTGTTGGAAGACGGACAGGTTAAAGTCCTCAACTACGGCTTGGCCCACGTGCGTCATAAATTGGGCTCGCCCTACCTCTCTCCAGAGCAGTTGACCGGTTTCCCCGGCGACCGCCGTTCGGACATTTATGGACTGGGCGCGGTGGTGTACGAAATGCTCACCAAACAGCCGCCTTTCCAGGGCCGTACCGTAGAGGAAGTTTGCCGAGCCATCCAGTCTCAAACTCCCCCGCCCGTTCCCAACGTTCGTCCCTACTTCCAGGCCATTCTGGCCAAGATGCTGGCCAAGGAGCCGGAACACCGTTACCAAAGCGGTGAGGAGGTCTTAGACGACCTCGCCAACGAGCGCATTCCCGAGGGTTTCGCGCCGGAAGTGGCCCCGCCCACGCAGGTAGTAATTCCCTGGGAGGAAACTCACTACCAGGCGTCTCCCTCGCTGGCCGACTATCGCTTGGACGAAAGCGACCTACGGCAAATCCGACTGCGCATTTACGAGCAGGAGCAGGCGCAACGGGCAAGGCGAGCCAAGTGGCGGTGGCGGCTGGCCGCAGCTGCCGTGTTCCTCTCGGGCTTTCTGTTCGTGCGTGACGGCCTCCGGTTGCCCCAGCGGGCTTCGCAGGCTGCCGTAGCGGTGCTGGAGGGTAGCCCGGAGGTGCGGCGGACCGGGGAAGAAGCCTGGCATCCGGTGAGGCCCGGCGTGGTGCTGAAGGCCGGGGAGAGGGTACGGACCGATGACCAATCGGCGGCCCTGCTGAAATTGGCTGACGGCGCGCGGGTGCGCTTGGGTGAGGATAGCCTGCTCTTAGTGCGTCAGTTGGCCTTTGACCCTCAGACGGGCCGTCGGCCTCGAACGCTGGAACTGGAGCGAGGTCGCCTGCTGGCCCGCGTGCGCCCCCGGACTGATAGTCCCTTTGAAGTCGTGGTGCGCGGCACTGCGGTGCGGGTAAAAGGCACGCTTTTCGGGGTCCTCGCTGAGGAAAATAAGGACACTCTGATACAAACCTTGGAGGGAGTGGTGGAAGCCGTCTCCTCCGGCCAGGCGGAAACGGTAGCCGCGGGGCAGCAGGTGGCCGTGCCCTTGGGTCAGCCACCTCTGGACCCCGAAACCCTCCCGGCGGAAGAGCAGGATAAATTGACCCAACTGGCAAAATCGCTGGAGGGCAACCTCTTAGACCTGCTGCGCGACGCCGTTTCCCTGGCTGAGGAACACACCGTCCTGCCCCTGGCCAACAAAATCGCTTCCTTGGCCGATTCCCTGCGGGCAGGAAAAGAGGCCACCGAAAAGGTCCTGACCGGAGCAACGGACCTGGCCCAGGCCACGACCGCCATGCGGGCCATCTGTATGGCCCTGGAAGGCAGCCCTGAATATCCCCGCACCCTCACCTTAGACACCCTGGAGGAACTGGGCTTCGACTCCGCCGGGGCGAACAAAATCCTCTCCTGTTTCGAGGGGAATCGGCTTGAATCCTACCGCTCCGACGGAAGGCACTACGAATTCACCGCCCGGGCCAAAGACCCAGACCACACCCGCCTCATCGCCCGCGACGGCAAAATAAGGGTGGAAACCACCCCCTTCTCGGAGGGGAAGAGCCCGTGAA
This sequence comes from Armatimonadota bacterium, assembly GCA_012961305.1. GTDB lineage: Bacteria > Armatimonadota > UBA10988 > UBA10988 > DTZQ01 > DTZQ01. Next base: position 5,508 of record DTZQ01000108.1, read on the forward strand.
ACTGTGCGGCACCCTGCCGGTCATTCCCACTCCTTTGCGGGATAATAAGGTAGATTACGAAAGCCTGGAACGCCTGCTGGCCCACCTGTTCCCCGCGCTGGAAGGGTGTACCATTTTGGGAGGCACGGGAGAATGTGCTTCCCTGACCCTGCCAGAGCGGTTGGAAGTGACCCGGTTCGTACTGGCCAATGCCCCCAAGGACAAGGCCATTGTGGTAGGCATCAGCCACACCAGCCTGCCGGAGATGATTGCCCTCGGTCAAGCCGCAGCGGAGGAAGGAGCGGCGGGGGTGCTGGTATCCGCACCCTACTACTTCCCCAACTCGTTCCCCATGCTGTGCCACTTCCTCCAACAGTTAGACGCGGCCCTGGAGATGCCCCTCGTCCTTTACGACAACCCCTATGTGACCAAAACCTTCCTGCGAACGGAGGAACTGCTACGACTGGCAGAGGCCTGCCCCCACCTACGGCACGTGAAAATTACCGACCTGGACCTGAGCAAAATCCCCCGTCTCAAGGCCGAAAGCGACCTGGGGGTGTTCTGCGGCGAGGATGCCGTAACTTTCCGCAGTCTGCTGCTGGGAGTGGACGGGAGCATGATTATCGTTCCCAGTATATTTCCCCGAACCTTTCAAGAGGTCGTGCGGCTATTGGCTGTGGGCGACCGGGCAGGGGCTTTTCACCTCTACTGTCGGCGCGTGCTGCCCTTAATTCACCTCCTGGGTTTGGGCGAGGAAATCGCCAACGCTAAAGCGATTTTCCACTACCTGGGCCTGTTCCGCACCCCGGAGGTGCGCCCGCCTCTCCTGCCCGCTTCCCCGGAACGCAGGCAGGAACTCATCCTGGCCTATGAGGAGTGTTGCGCGGAAGGATAGCCTTCTCGCCCAGAGTTCGAACTCGGGGCTGCCTCTGCCAAACCAACGGAAGTTGGCTCCGTCGGTTTCCCACCGACTTGGTAACCTTAGCCCAAGATTTCAATGTACCGAAAAGAGTTCACTCAAGCCCTGGAAACGCCGACGGCTCAGGGGCAGGGAAGCGAATTTCCCACACCCACAGGCCCTGCTCTGCGAAGAGGGGCACGAGTTGACCCGCATCCAGAGCCTCTCGTAAGTAACCCACCCAGCGGTCTGAAGCCGTGCGCCAGGGGAAGAACATCTCGTTGACTAAGATGTGGGTCGCCCCCAATTCCTCCCCAAAATAGCGCAGCATTTCCTCCGCCGAGAGGAACTGTTCGTAGGGAATGAGAGTGCTGTGGTACGGCTCGCCCCACAGGTACTCTCGCTCCAGGTAATACCCCCGCGGCTCGCCGTAGAGGATGATTTTGGCCGAGGAGGGCAGGAACTCATTTATGAACCGCTGGGCAGCATAGGACGGAAATACCCGCTGCAAGTAAAGGTCCCGCGGCTCTCCTCCCAAGACTGGCGGCACAGCCTCCAGAGCAAACAAAGCCCCCACGCCCAGGTGGAGGAGGAAGGTGAGCATTAGCAGAGTCCATATTGTCGCCTGGGCATAGCGCGTCAGCCGGGCTGCTCGGTCGGCTCCATAGGCCACCGCCAGGGCCCAAATGGGTAGGGTCGGAATGAGGTAGCGTGTATACTGCATGGTGGCGAACCAGAACCCCAACGCTACCGCCGCATAGGTCAGCAGAAATCCCATTACTGAGGTGGCCTCCTGCTCGCTGGAAAGGGACGAGTTGTCCCCCTCCACCCCTCTCTGCCCGTGGAGAAGGTTGGGAAGGAGTACAGATGGCGAACGGCAAATTGCGGTATCGGCAGCGGCCCGATGGCCCGGTGCCTGCGCCGGGGTA
>DTZQ01000109.1 GCA_012961305.1 Armatimonadota bacterium
CCAGATGGCAGTGGTAGCGCCCCTGGCTTTCAGGGGCATCCTGCTGCTCGAATTCCGCTGGCTGAGTTTAGCGTTTGTTCCTCCAGGACCAAAGTAGGGCCGGAGCCAGGCGGCAGACCAGACTTAGGTTCTCCCATCGGCGCACGATGTTGCGGTAAGTCTCATCGCCGGAGACACAAGCGAACAGCAACTGCCGCAGCCGGAGGTCATGCTGGGCCAGGCGCACTACGGGGTCTAATGAAAACTGGTGGGAAACTAAGTAGGCTAAGCGGCGCATCAGACGCCCGTACCATAAATCCCCGGTCAGTTGGTGACAGCGGCGATAGAACTGGGTCAGAGCGGCGCGGGAGATTCCCTCTCGCAGTAGGGTTTCGGCTGCCACCCGGCCGGTGAACAGGGCCGAATTGATGCCTTTACCCTTGAAGGGTCGCACCAACCCCGCCGCATCGCCGATGAGGACGTAGCGGTCCCCAAAGGGACGCCCTGCCAATCCAATGGGGAAGCGGCCCTTAAAATAGTCCGTGGGTGGCGTGGAAGGCAACAATTGGCGCACCAGAGGTAAGTTCAGAAAGGCCTCCATTTCCTTGGCACTCACGTTCCACCCGGCCAGGATAACAGTGATGTGGTCTCCTTTGGGAATGAGGGCTCCGAACTCCACCCGGGGCAGGCGGGGGAGAAAAACGTGGATGAGGTTGTCCAGAAGGTCAGGAATGGGCTCCTGCGGGCCGGGGTAGAACTTGGTTACCAGGGTTTCCAAGAAGGGCGGCGGGATGTAGCCCACGCGGCGGGCAAAACAGGCCGCCATGGCTTTGCTCAGGCCGAAGGCTCCAACCACAGCGCAGGCATGGTAAGTACCACTCCAACTGTAAACGATGACCTCCTCCGGATGAAACTCCACATCTGTAACCCGTCCCAGGACCACATCTACTCCCTCTGCCCGGACCTGCTCCAGAAGGAACTGGTCGAACTTTACCCGCTGTACCGCTTGGGAATGGGCCGAACCCTCGTCCTCGGGGAGGAGAATCCTTTCGTGGTCGCCGTAGAGCATGTAGCCTACAATTGTGCGTTGAATTAACTGCGCGGGAAAGGCCAACCCGAACTCCCGCAGGAGGTCTTGCAGGGGCGGGGAAAGGACCCCTGCACACTGGTTGTAGTGCTCCCCGAAACGCTTCCCCTCGAAAAGCACTACCCTTACTTCTCGCCCCAGGCGGTGGGCTTCCTGCCGCAGGGTAAGAGCGCAACCTACCCCCCCTGGGCCGCCGCCAATAATGGCCACCGTTTGCCCATCCTGCACGGGCCCCAAATTGTGCGCTTTCTTTCGGCTCATGAACTCCTGTTTCCAATCCCCATTCCTCATTTTCCCCTCAGCAAACCGCTTCCTCCCTCAGCAGTCTCTAAGGGCTATCTGCCCCGTCTACCCCTTACCCCAAGCCACTCTCTGGCCTCCTCCCACAGGGCCTGGGCCATACGCCACTGCAGGGAGAACCACAGGGCCCGGTGGAAAATGTCCCGATAGGGGGCACTGCCGGTGAACAAATGCCAGAGTATTTGCGTTTCCGGTTTGGTCTCCCAGTCCGCCGCCGCTGCTTCCTTCCGTAATATCCGCAAGCGGGAGGCAGTTAGCCAGCGGGAGCGGGCGATGAGGTCGTTCAGGCGGAACAGGAGCCGTCCGTAGAGGTTGTCCCAACGGTATCGCCGCTCGCAAGGTCGGACGTAATAATGCCATAGTTCCGAGCGACTGAGGCGGTTTTGCAGAACCACCTCCGCTGCCAGGGAGCCGGTGTAAAAAGCAGACTCGATGCCGTTCTTCAAATAGCGGGAGATATAGGCATCGCCGATGACCAAGAAGCGGTCTGTTACCGGGCAGCGGGCCGCAGTTACGGGTAGTTTGGGATGACAATGGCAGTATTCAGAGGGAATCTGCCAGCCGGGGGGGAAATGACGGATTACTTGCGGGTGTTGGAGGAATCGCTCTAAATCCGCCCGCCTAATGTGTGGTCCCACCACAGTTACGGTAACGTGCTCCCGCTTAGGCGTAATGGCCCCAAAGCGAATGCCGGGCAAACCCAGGGAAAAGACTTTAATCTCGTCCCGGAAACATCGGGTGACGGCATCCTCATCCAAGGGGATTTCCGCCTGACAGGCATGGATGGTGGCTGGGGCCCGATAGCCAAAGCCGGCCTGTTCTAATCTGGTTGGAAGGGTGCTGTTCACTCCACAGGCGGCGATAACTACCTCGGCCTCCAAAGTCTCCCCCTCCCCATAGTGCACTTGCAGGGGTGCGCGGCTATCCTGGGGAAAATGGATGGTATGCACTAAGGCCCGAATGTGCTGGGCACCTCGTTCCACCGCACTTCGCAGCAGGAATTGGTCGAAACTACGCCGTTCATCATAGCCTAAGCCCTTCGGGCCCAATCCGCGGTAGACCGTGCACAGAGTAGCCTCTGGCTCCTTGGGCAGGGAGAGACCCCCCCAGCGAGTTTCAAAGTGATGACCTTCAATGCGCCGCTGAATTAGTTCCGTCGGCACCGGCACCCCCAGTTCTTCCAGTTGCTGCATTACTGTATCGGCGATGACCCCGGCGCACATATTGCACCCCGGCGGGCCGAACTCCAGGAACACCTTCCGGTCGAAAATTACTACCTCCCACCCCCGGCCCGCATCCGGTGCCGATTGCAACAGCCGAAGGGCACATATCGTCCCCGCCGGTCCCCCACCAATAATAGCCACCCGTCGTTTCACCGCCATCGGTTGCCTTCATGGCCTGCCCCTGCTGAACCTGAGAACAAGGTACTGAGTGCTGGGAGGTAAGGACCCATCGCTCAGTCCCCAGTCTCTTAGCCTTATTTTACTTGAATTGCCGCAGGTTGTCAAGGCTCTCGGTTCCTGACCCGGGAGGTGGGGGGAGTTAAGTTCGTAGGCCACCGCCCCGTCACCCCGATGCAGGATACCCCCCCTCTATCCCCCCGCACGCGGGGGGA
>DTZQ01000110.1 GCA_012961305.1 Armatimonadota bacterium
CTTTTTCCTGCCGGTTCAGTCGCTCTCTTTACAGGTTGTGGGGCTTAGGAGTATAATGAGGGCAGGAATAATCCAAATGCCATGAACGGCGTTGACCTGCACACCCACACGACAGCCTCCGACGGGTCTCTGTCCCCAAGGGAGTTGGTGGGCAAGGCCAAAGCGCTGGGCCTGGCCGCGGTGGCCATTACGGACCATGATACCCTCGCCGGCCTGGCCGAAGGAACGGCTGCGGGTGGGGAGGAAGGAATTGAAGTAGTGCCCGGAGTGGAAATTAGCCTCGCTTTCCCCGCCGGCCCGCTGCACCTGTTGGGCTACTTCATCGCTCCGGACCATCCGGGCCTGGAGGCTCGACTGCGGGAGATACAACAGGCCCGCAAGGAACGAATTCCGCGCCTGGTGGCCAAACTGCGGGAGTTGGGCCTGCCGCTTACTTTGGCAGACGTGGAGCGGGAAGCCCGGGGAGAGGTCATGGGCCGCCCCCACGTTGCTCTGGCCCTGGTGCGGCGGGGGTTGGTGGACTCGGTGGCCACGGCCTTTGCCCGCTATCTGAACCGGAGGGCTCCGGCCTACGTACCCCGGCCGAAAATGCCCCCGGCCGAAGCCCTGGCCCTCATCCAAGCCGCCGGCGGGCTGGCCGTTCTGGCCCATCCCGGCCAGGCTTCTTTGCCCCCTTTTGCCCTGGAAATACAGGTGGCGGGAATGCGCGCTCAGGGGTTGAAGGGCTTGGAGGTTTACTACCCGGAGCATACCCCGGCCCAGACCTCCTTTTACCTCCGCTTGGCCGAAAAGTACGGCCTGCTCATCACGGGCGGTTCTGACTTCCACGGCTCGGCCAAACCCCACCTTCGCCTGGGCGAGGTCGTGGACGGGCGGCCGGTGCCCTACGAACTGCTGGCGAAGTTGCGCTCCCGGTAATTGTTAGCCCCAGGGCCTTCGGGGTTAATCTCCCAAAACAACCTCTGAGCATTTTCGTGGCTGAGGCGATGGCGCGTAGTTTCATCCATTTCTGCCTTGGCCAAGGAGAGCAGGGTGCCCTGGTAGTAGTACAGAGGAGCGCCGGTGCCCAACACCAGCCGCGTGGGGTCAAATTGGGTTGCCACTTGGTCGAACCAGAACACGTTCGGCTTGGTGTTACCTATATCCAGGTAAGCCTGCGGATGGGATTTAATGGCCGAGGCCAAGAGGTTCAATTCGTTGGTGTAAAAATGGCTGAGGAGGAGGGTTGTGTTCCGGCACTGCTTGAGCAGACCAGCGACCTGGTCTAAATCCAGGGGCGGAACCCGCAGCAACCAGTGGTCCAAGCGGTCATCCACCAGACGGGCGGTTAGGTTCACCGGTACTTTTTGCTCTCCGGCTATTTGCAGCAGGGTTATTACCTGTGGGTCGAGCCATTCGTAATGGTGATAGCGGGGAAACAGCCGCCAGCCCACGACTCCGGGCAGGGTGAGAGCCTCGCGGGCATCCCGCTCCCAGCCGGGAAAGGCCGGATTTATCACCGCGTAGAAAAACACCCGTTCGCCGACCCCGGCGGTCTCCTCTATGGCCTTGCGGAGGCCGTCTAAGTTGTCCTTGTAGAAAATCGCGGCGAACGGAGTGGCTACTGCTCGTTCACAGCCGATGGCATCCATCAACTGCAGCAAACCATCACCCGTGGTCCGCGGCAGACGGCGGAAGGGATACTCACCGCAGTAGAGGTTGACGTCAATCACAACGGCTAATCGCCCAGATAGTTAATCGGTGGCGGCTTGCCCAGCAAGCCGTGTTCGACCCCGAAAACGAGCAATCGCAGGGTAAAACCGATGAGGACGCCCAGAAAAATGGCCAAAGGCCAAGGCGGCCCATCACCATTTTCTTTTTCCAAGTACCCGATTACCCCGCCAGTTACGCTGCCCACGCCCAAGCCCGTCAGCCACCGCTTGCTCCCACCCACAGTCAACAAACCGATGACCAAACCCAAAATGGCCCCTACCAAGAACCCCCCTACGGCTCCTTCCCAGCGGGGATGCATCATCCCCATCAGCCGAGAGCCAAACCGATGACAGTTGGAGTTGCTCAGCACCAAAGCCACCACACCCCCTATCAGCATGGGTACGAGAATCCACTCATAACGGCCCATGGCCTTACACCTCGCCCCGGGCCTGACAGCCCAAGAATTAAAATGATTCCCCCCATTGGTAAGCGTTCAGTCCAGGTGAACGCTTATCTGCATTATAACACATTTGGGCTGATGGTGCAAGAGGGGTATTAACCTCCCCCCATTCGGCGGATGAATTCGACCGCCTCAGCGGGAAGTCTAATGCGGTAACGTCGTTCAATGGCGTCTATTAGGGGGTCACCGGTATTGCCCACAGGGCCAGTGGCTTTGGGTAACCTGGACACAAACCGCTCGAACTGCTGAATCATCTGCGGGGTGATGGTTATCCCCAGCCGTCGTTCGGCCAGGGCCAGCAGTTCCTCATCGCTCATCGGCGGGGGTTCCGGAGGTTGAAAGGCCGTTTCCGGCGGGCTTTCGGGGGGTGGCAGGGGGCCCTCAGCCATTAACGCGCGAGAGCCAGAGGGCAGGCCCGACTTCGCAGGTTCCTTTCCCTCCTCGCGAGGCCTACGAGCGACCAAAGGCTGCTCCTCCTTTAAGGCCCCCAGAGACAGCCGCAGCAGTTCCCCGCTCCGCTCCAAAACGACTTCCCCTTGGGCAAAGCGAATGCCACGCACCAGATAGCCGAACCGAACCTCTCCCACAGTGGCCAAGCCGGTTTCGTGGGTGTCCAAGTTCTCCAAAAGCACGTGCCACTGCCCGCGAAAGCGTAGTAGACCGGTAACTGTGACTTTGGACTTCGGCGGCGGGGTGGGGGAAGCCGAAGTCGCGGAAGGCGTCGTGGGCCTTTCAGGGGCCTGGGGGGTTGTCTCCACAGGCGGTACAGGAGGAATCCGGGGAGGAGTAAACCTGGCTTTGCTCCCTCCAGAAACCCGCGGCGGGCGGTAGAGCAGAGGCTCAAACACGTTGCGCTGGGCAATAATGGCATACTGGGCTCGCTCCTCGGCCGTGGGCAGGTGCGGAGCCGGCCATTTCGGTTCCTCCCTCTCCTCCGGCTCGGACAATGTTCCCACCAGGAGATTGGGCGGGGAAACGGACCAAATGGCGGAGGAGGTTGCCGAAGGCGAAGGGTTAAGGGCGTAATAGATGTACCCCCCACTGCCTACCAGAAGCACCAAAACGAACACCGTTAGAAATATAAGTTGTTTGCGCGTGGTTTTCACTTTCACCTCTCCGCAACCTCAAGGGCCAGCCCCCTTTCCGACGAACCCGGACCAAAAGTCCGCCGAGGGCTGACTGCTGAATGCTGGTCTTTAACTTTAGACGTACCAGACCGCCTGTGGTTCACTGCCGGTAACTATCTCGACAACGTTAAATTCGCCGCTCAGTTTGGCCCTCACCCCTACCCGAGATGGAAA
>DTZQ01000111.1 GCA_012961305.1 Armatimonadota bacterium
GCATGGCCACCAAGGAGGATTTGGCCGAGATTGGAACCACGGTGCAGCGGCTGGAGCAACAGTTGGCAGGAGTGGGAAGTCGTTTGGAGCGGGCTGAGGAACGCATGGCCACCAAGGAGGATTTGGCCGAGATTAAGGCCACTATGGCTACCAAGGAGGAACTTCAGCAGTTGGAGGAGCAAATGGTCCGCCGGGAGTATGTGGAGGCGCGTTTCGAGGAGGTGGGCAAACGCCTGGCTTTAATGCAATGGGCTATCGGACTCCTTTTCCCTTTCCTCATAGCCATTCTGGCCAAATTGTTTTTGGGAGCGTAGGAAAGACCTACAGGCGTAAAGGCGTAACCGCTTTGAGAGAGGTTATCATGATAAAACGTGGGGCAAAATCTGGCCTGGCTTTGATTGCGACCCTGTGGATACTGGTCATCCTGTTGGTCATCGCCGCCGGGTTCAGTTTCTCCGTGCGCACCGAGGTCAAATTGGCCGAAAACTACGGCCTGCGCACTCGGGCCCGGCTGTTGGCCCTGGCCGGCCTGCACCGGTGGCTCTGGGAGGTGAAAAACGACGAAACGCCCTTTACTGCCTTCGAGGAAACTTGGGAGCAGTTGGACTCCGCCCTGGAAGATTTGCCCCTGGAAACCGGCTCCTTTCGCGTCGAAGCAGAGGATGAAAACGCCAAATTAGACCTCAACACGGCGACGGAGGAGATGTTGACCCAGTTGTTAGGTGACCCGGAACTGGTGGATGCTATCCTCGACTGGCGAGATGAGGACGACCAACCCCGGCCCTTCGGAGCCGAGAGCGATTACTATCAATCCCTGGACTACCCTTACAACGCCAAAAACGGCCCCTTCAGCACGGTGGAGGAACTGCTGCTGGTGTGCGGGGTGACCCCGGAACTGTTCTACGGGGAGGAGGCCCTGGCGGGAGAAACCGCGCTGTGGGTGGGAGAAACTCAGACGGCGACAGAGACAGAGGAGGAAATCCCACCCCTGCGGGAGTTATTTACGGTCTATTCGCGGGATACCAACCTGGACGCCAATGGGGTGACCCGGCTGAACCTGCGTACCGCCACCAAAGAGCAGTTGCAGGCGCGGTTGGGCGAGTTTCTGACCGAGGAAGAAATTGAGGCCATCCTCACCTACCGCGACGGGGAAGAGGCGACCGAAGAGGAGCAGGCAGGTGAGAGGGAACAACCGGGCGGGACAGAAGCGGAAGGGGCAGCCCGACCGGGCGCAACCGGGCCCTCTGGCGGGGTGGGAATGGGAGGAACCAGACCTGGAGGGACGCTGGGTGGAGGTGGGACCTGGCCCCAGACCCGTTCCCGCCAGCGACCTGAAGGGCTCTCTGGGGCAGGGGGAATCGCGCCCTCGACGGGCGAGAGGCCAACGGGGGAAGCCGAAACTCCCTCCGGCGAGCGGCCCGGCGGAGAGAGGCCCCAGGCAGGACGGGAAACTGCCGAGGAGAAGTTCAAAACCACTGGCGACCTGCTCAAAGTCCCCGGCCTGAGCCGGGAAAAGGTGCAGGAAATCATTGATTTCCTCACCGTCACCGACCTGCCAGTCATTCGCGGACGAGTGAACTTGAACACAGCCAGCCAAGCCGTGCTGCTGGCTCTGCCGGGCATGACCGAAGAGGCAGTACAGGACATCATCACCTATCGGGAAAGCGCCGACGGGCCTTTTGAAAGCGTGGGCGAACTGCTGCAACTTAATTCGGTCACTGAGGAGATGTTTGCCCGCCTTTCCGATTTGGTCACCACCCGTTCCTATGCCTTTCGGGTGCGGGCCTACGGGGTAATTGACCTGCGTCCGCGTCAACTGCGGGAACAGGTGAGGGAGGAGGAAACTTATTCCCTGCCCGGACAACAGTTGGAACGGGGTCTGGAATGTGTCATTGCGGTGGACCAGACGCCCATAGAGCCGTTAGAAACGGGCGAGGCTCCAGTTTTGGAGGAAGAACTGCCCGAACGGCAAATGCAAATATTATATTGGCGGGAAAGGTAATCTACTCCCATGCTGTGGGCTAAAACTACTTTGGGTCTGGACTTGGGGCAGAACGAAATCAAACTGGTGCTGGCCCAGCACCGCCGGGGACAGGTGCACATCTTGGACGCGCTGCGTTTACCGCTGCCCGGCGAAACGGCGAGTTCTGAGGCCGAACGGGAAGCGCAAATCGAGCGGGTTTTGGGAGCCTTTTGGGAGCGCAGCCGCCGGCCGGCGGTTACCATCGCCGTTCAGGTGCCCATGCGGGAATCCATCGTCAAAGTAATCCAACTTCCTCCTGCCAGTCCGGAGAACGTGGCCAAAATCATCCAGTTCGAGGCCGAATCGCAAC
>DTZQ01000112.1 GCA_012961305.1 Armatimonadota bacterium
ACCGGCTGCACGGTCGGGCCGTGTTGGCCCGGCCCAAGGAGCACTCCGAGCCGCTGCCCTTGGTGCTCTGCCAGCACGGCATCAGCAGTTCGCCGGAGCGGGTGTTCGGCTTCGCGGACGAGGAGGGGTACTATCACGCCTATGGCCGCCGTTTGGCCGCTGCCGGGTTTGCCGTGCTGGCCCCGTTGAACCTCACCTTTGGCGACCCCCGGGCTCGCTACCATCGGATGTGCTTAATGTTGGGCAAGACCCTGTGGGGGCTGGAAATTGCCAAACTGCGGCGGTTCCTGGATTACCTCCAAACTCGACCGGAAATTGACCCCCAACGATTGGGCATGTGGGGCATCAGTTTGGGTGGAGCCTACACCATGTTCACCCTGCCCCTGGAACCGCGCCTGAAAGTGGGCATCATTACCGCCTGGTTCAACGACCGGGTGCGCAAGATGGTCATTGACGACCCGCGCTACAGTTGTTTCCTCTCCACAAAGGAGGAGCACATTTTCATCCCCGGCTGGCTGTGGGAGTTCGACGACAGCGACCTGCTCTCTCTCATCTGCCCCCGCCCGGTGCAGATTCAAACCGGCAAGTGCGACGGCATCGCCTGGTGGCCCCTGGTGGTGGAGGAGTTCCAGCGGGCACGGGCCCATTACGAAAAACTGGGCCTGGCCGACCGCCTGGAACTGGACCTGCACGAGGGCGGGCATGAGATTCGCTTTGAAAGCGGCCTGCGGTTCCTGCGCCGCTGGCTGGGCTGTGGCTAACTGCCTAACTCTGCGAACACGGTCACATTTCGGTCGGCGGGGCCGGGGCGAATTTTCACCGCAGCCCAGCCGTGCGCGGCCTCCCATTGCCAGCCTTCGGCTACGGAGTCTACCTCCTCCACGCGGGCCAGTTCCCGCCCGTCCACCGTTATCCGTGAGGGCTGCGGCAGGCCGGTGAGCAGCAGGTAACTTTCCGCTTGGGGGAAGGTGTGCAGGCGGAAACGGAGGGCATGGTCCTCTATCCGGACCCCGCTCACCCGGGCGCCGGAACTAATGTGGAGCCGCCGCCCTCTCAAGCGCAAAATGACGCTCGAAATGTCCGGGTCGTAGCCGTGCAGGGCCAGCAGGTTGGCCATGATGTCTTCGGGGTTGAGGTAGGGGGCAGCGCGGCGGGTGAAATGGTCGTAGAACCCGTCCGGGTACGTTCCCTTCAACTCGCCTTCCGCGAACTGCTGGTGCATTGCGCTCACCGTCACCCCCTCAGCCACCCGCCGCCAATCGGCCGCGCTGAACCGTCTTAGCAGGGGGGTTCCCGGCTCCACTTCCTCCAAACATGCAGCCAAATGCTGCACTTCGTAGGCATATACCAGGCCACACCACTGCACCGGCACGCCGAACCAGGAGTGGGTGTAAAACGTAGTGCCGAAAACGGGCAGGGCGGCGTACCGCTGGGCCGGGCGGTCGGGCAGGTTCCAGGCGTAAAGGAAAGGCAGGCCCGTCTCCGCCCAATAGACGGCCTGTTCCAGCCAGCGCAGGTCGCCCGTGACCCGGTAGCCTTCCACGTAGGCCCCTACCGCCCAGGCAGCGGCCAAAATGTCCGGCTCGTAGATGGGACACTCCCACCCCTGGGCGCCGCGAGGTATGCGAAACCGCTGCATGAACTTCAGGGCTTTCAGGCCGGCCGTCAGACACTCCTCGTCGCCGGTGAGCCGGGCATATTTGAGCAGCAGGAACGCGGGATGGGCACAGGTGCCCAAGACCGCATCGCCGGGCGTGCCCAAAACCCGACGACGCTCATCGGGCTGGAACCGCCAACTGCCGTCCGGCTGCTGCCCCCGCAGAATGCTCCTGACCATTTTCTCTGCTCCCCGCAGACCTCCCAGCAGGTGGCCCACGTAGAACGGATACTCCCAGCGCATAAGGTGACAGTTGGCGGTGGAGGCCAATCCCTCCGGGCCCTGGTCTTGCAGGATGTTGCGGGTGACCAAAGCGAGCCGCTCTTTTACTTCCCGCCGGGCTGCCTCATCTACCTCCTTTGCTCCCCGCAGGCGGGGGGAGGAGAGGTGCCAATCGTACCACAGCAGCGTGGCGAAGCCCGGCGTGTGGTGCGGTGCCCAACCTACGCAGTGCCGCCATTTCTGGGTCTCCTCGTCCCACACAGTATGCAGGAACCCGTGGCGGCACAGGGCCAACTCTGCGGCAAAATCGCGGGGCGGCTCCGCCGGTGGGGGTACGCCTCCGGCGTAGGTGTCGTACCACTGCCGTAGGGCGGTGGTAACGTCCCCCAAGGTGGCCAACAGGTGAGCCTGCAGGGTGAGTTCCTGCCCGGCTGCCAGCGGATAGGCGGTCTGCGCGGTCGCCTGAGGTTGGTTCTCCGGCACGAAATCCGGCCCGCGGGGCAGGAACAGGGCCAGCAGGTGGTTGTCCTGCTTTTCATACCAGTTCGGAGAGGCGAACAGGGCGGAGGGGGCAATGTGTTCCCCGTCCCACTTCTGCAGCGGGTCCCACAGCAACGCTACTACGAGAGGGGAGGGACGAAGGGCGAAGGATACGGCCATGAGGGGTACGGTGATTTTGTACGGATGGGGCATTAGGCGCAGGTGCAGGGGCGGTTTGGCGTCGCGAGTGCTGGAGGAGGGTTCGTCCTCGCGCAGATATTCGAGGCCGGGAAACAGGGCAAAGGTCTTCCGAGCCCCAAAGGCCCCTTCCCCGGCGTACAGGCGCGGCCCCACAAAGGCCAACAGCGAGCGCGGGGCATTGGCCTGCAAAGTGTAGTTCAAGGCGACCTGCTCCGCTTGCGTCTTCACTCGAAACTCCGCCGTAACCCACCAGGTCGCCCCGTCGGCGTCGGTGAGGCGGTGGGAGAACTTCAGCCCCGCGTATTCGCCCCGGCGGCGCACCACCGGCGCGGCCTGCGGACGTACGGCCTCGGAGCAAGTCTCGCCGGCCTCGCTTAGGTAGGTCAACTGGGCCAGCGGAGTGAGCGCCCCCACCGGCTGCCAGGTTTCCCCCTCGGCCACGAACACGGCGGCGTACTCGTAGCCCTCCGAACCCTTGACGAAAGCCAGCCGCAGGCAGGAATTCTCCAGGACGGCAGCATTTCCGCGCAGATATGCTTGTGGTTTGTGCGGCACGCCGGGGGGCAAAGCCGGCAGCGGCGGCACCAAGCGCACCGTTCGCTTCGCGGTCACCGGTTCGACCTGGGGCCCTTCTACGGTGAGGGTCAGGGCGGGCGGTTCCGTCTGGGCGGGAAGGCTCCACTCGACCGTGGTTTCCGCCGCGGGCGCGAGGGTTTCCACCTGGCGTGGCGGCAACCTCTGGCCGCTCCCCGTCAGCCGCACGGTCGCACCGGGAGCGCGCAGCGGGGCTCGGCCCCCGTTTTGCACCGTGGCCCGCACCCGGAACGACTCTCCGACCTGCACTAAAGCCGCTGCCGGGGCCAGCCGAACGACCTGCAACTCCGGCTGGTAAGCGTAGGCGGCCACCGTCCTCAGGTTGCCCGTCCAGGTAATGGTCACCGCGGCGGCAGCAGGGAAGTCGAACTCGACCGCCCCTGGCTGCCATTCCTGGGACGAGGGTGCGGTCGGAGGGGGAGACCAGACGACAGGTTTTCCTTCGTTGCCCTGGGGCTCAATTCGCACCTGAGCCTCAGTTCCCGCCCGGTAGCGGAAACTCACCAGGCCGACGGAACAGGTTACCCCCTGGGGACTGGGGCCGGCCAGCAGATTGCCCTCCACCCGCAAGAGGCGCGGCTCGCCCCACAGGGCCCAGTCGTAATTGCTCGTCCCGTTGGGATGGGTGAGGAGCACCACGCGCACCCTTCGGCCCGCGTAGGGGGTGAGATCGAGGGCGTAGGGCTGCCAGCGAGTTTCCGCATGTACGGTCTGGAAGAGCCGCTCGCCCTCGACCTCGACGGCATACCGAACCCCATCTGCGGGGTGCGCCGGGTCGTCGAACTTCACCCCGTCGCGCAGGCCCAGGGAAAAGACGAACCACAGACCGTCTCCTGCCTCGGGGGGAAGGGGTACGTCGAAGGAGATGAGGGCCTCATTTTCGTCGCGGGGGTGCTCAAAAAGGGAACGCTTGCGCACCCCGCCGGAGGCGGCCACCGTGACCGTAGCCTCCTGCGCATTGACCACTCGGTCACGGTCGAAATGGGATACGAAGTCGTACACCGTAGTTATGCGGCTGCGGGGCTGAGCCAGTCCGCGGCCCAATCCCCCGCCGATTAACACGGCCCCCATCAGCCATAGGCGAAACATCAGTACTAATTCCCCTCTTTTCGTTTGGTCCTTCAATTCGCAAAGACCTACCCAAGATTGAAATCTTGGGCTACCGTTAC
>DTZQ01000113.1 GCA_012961305.1 Armatimonadota bacterium
AGAAAGGAGACGGTTCCTCAAAGCCACCTATCCAACCTGGGAGTCGGCGTCCCGTGAGGGATGTGCTTAACACTTTGACACAGTTTGAGGAACCAGGAAGAATCATGGCCATTACGCTGACCTGGTTAGGACATGCGACGTTTCGCCTGAGTGATGACCGGATTATCTACATTGACCCTTGGAAAGTAGCACGGGCAGAAACGGCGGATGTGGTCATTGTCAGCCATGAGCACTTCGACCATCTCTCCCCGGAGGATGTGGCCAAACTGCAAGGGCCCAACACAGTAGTGGTCACTACCCCTGACTGTGCAGGCAAAATCCGCCAGGGTCAGGTGCGCACTCTGACCCCAGGCGGTAAGGTAGAGGTGGCTGGGGTGAGCATCTACGGAGTACCAGCCTACAACATCGGTAAGCGCTTTCACCCCCAAGCCAACAACTGGTTGGGAGTGGTGGTCGAATGGGAAGGCCGTCGCATCTACTATGCGGGCGACACGGACTTGGTGCCGGAAATGGAGCAGTTGGAGGACATAGACGTGGGCCTCTTTCCGGTGGGGGGCACCTACACCATGAACGCCCAGGAAGCAGCCCAAGCGGCGGCCAAAGTGGGCTGTAAATTGGCCATTCCCTATCATTGGGGGGACATTGTGGGCTCACGTGCCGATGCAGAGCGGTTCGCTCAGGCCTGGACCGGGGAGGCGAAAATCCTCAACCCGGGTGAGAGCCTCACCCTCCCATAGACCTACCGTTCACCAAATTTGGGTTTTTCCTCTTGACGATAATCCATCCTTGTGATAAAATTAAAGTTGGCGCCGATAAGTTATCTTCCGAGGATGGTATGGTGAACGAAGGGTCCGTTCGGCTCCAGGAACTGCGTTCGTTTAGTCCTGTCGTAGAGTGTCAAACCTGTACCGTAACCCAAGAGTTGGCCTTATTGCGTTCCTTAATTAAGGCCATAGAGGATACTATTTCCTCCTGTTTCCTCCTGCTGAATCGCGATTTGCTTTCCCTCTATGCCAATGCTGCTTTCTTCCGCATTTGGCCAGAAGCCCGGAACAAATTGGGCTGTCCTTTAGAGGAACTGTGGCCGAGAGAGGTCTTTCGGGCAGCCCCGTGGGAGAAGTGGCTACGGGAAGTGCTGGAAACCGGCCAACCCCGGCTAAATCAGGTGGTAGAGTGGGAATCGCCAGGGCAACAGACCCAGGTATTTCGCTTCAGTCTTTTGCCTTTAGCCGAGCGAGGACAACCCCTTTCTCCTCATTTCTGCGTGGAGTTCGTCCCGGTTGAGTGCCACCAAGTTTGCTCGGTCTGCACGGCCAACAGCGAGTTTTGGCAGGGGGAGAAGGTGCTGCTCCTCGGGGAGGACCTTACACAGCAGCGCCGCTGGGAGCAGCAACTTTTACAGTCGGAGAAGTTGGCAGGGCTGGGCCAATTGGTAGCCGGCATTGCCCACGAATTGCGCAATCCCCTCAGTTCCATCAACGCCGCTGCTTATTATGTAGCCGACGCCCTCACCGAAGCAAATCCCGACCTGGCGGACATCCCCCAGTACCTGGAACTCATTCAACGCAACGTTCGCCGGGCCGAGCGCATCATTACTAACCTCATGCAGTTCGCCCGTCCCGACCGACCCGAGCCTCAATCCGTAGACCTCAATGAATTGGTGAGCACCACCCTTTCCCTCCTCAACAAATCCTTCGCCGATTCCAAAGTGGAACTTATCTTGCAGCGCAATGACATCCCTCCAGCCCGCTGTCGCCCGGACACGGTAAAGCAGGCCCTGCTCAACATAATTGTCAACGGCCTACAGGCTATGCCCCAGGGTGGTCAGATGACCATCCAGACCTTCTTTGCGCCGGAGCGAGGCATGTCCTGTATTGCAGTAACCGACACCGGCATTGGCATTCCGCCCGAACACCTTTCGGCCATTTTCCAACCTTTCTTCACCACCAAAGCCCCTTACGAAGGAACCGGTTTGGGCCTGTCCATTGCTCTGATGGCCGTGGAGGCCGACGGGGGTCATATTTTCGTGGAAAGCGAGCCCGGTCGAGGCTCTACTTTCACCATTGAACTGCCCCGGGCCTAATTCACCCTGTCGAAACTTTCGACAGCCGAGGGAAAGTTTCGACACTTCCCGGCAAGGTTTTGCTCCTCACCCCTTTGCACCGCCCGAACCCGCTAAAGCGTGGCCTCCTAAGTATTGCCCGGCGGCGCGCTCCCGCCGGGTGGCCAGTTTGGTTCACCGTTCCGCAGGATTTACCCCCAGCTCTTGGCTGACCATTTCTTCCTCCTCATTCTGACCTGATGTGCATGGGCATGATCACGTGGACGAAGTCCGCCCCCCCGACAG
>DTZQ01000114.1 GCA_012961305.1 Armatimonadota bacterium
CGCTCCTGCCTCGATGCAGGATACCCCTCCTCTATTCCCCCCGCGTGCGGGGGGAAGAAGGGGGGCCCCCCCGCGTGCGGGAAGGGGTGCATCGGGGTGGCAGACGGAGGAAAACATGCGTACCCTCGTCCTGGGTTTGGGCAATCCCATTTTCACGGACGATGCCATTGGCTGGCACGTCGTAGAGGCCCTGCGCTGTCGCTTGAGGGAACCAGAAGTAGAGTTCGCCACCACCAGTTTGGCCGGTTTACGGCTGTTAGACCTGATGTGGGGCTATGACCGGGTCATCTTGATTGACGCAATCAAAACCTCCCGGAGACGGGTGGGAGAAGTATACTGCCTGCGTCCGGAGGATTTGCCGGTGAGTAGGGACTTTGTGTCTGTGCACAGTCTCGACCTGGTCAGCGCTTGGGAAACGGGTCGTCGGTTCCAATGGCCCCTGCCCCGCGAAGTTCTGATTTTTGCCGTAGAAGTGTCCGACCCGTGCACTTTGGGGGAGGGTCTCACTCTTGCCCTCGCCCAGCAGGTGCCGACCATCGTGGAGACTGTTCTCCAGCGGGTATTGGGGGGAAAGGAGGCTCCGCCAGATGAGTAAAGTGCCTACCATCCTCATCATTGAGGACGACCCGGACTTCTGCCGAGTCTTGACTACCTTCCTGGAGACCGAACCTTACCGCGTGGTTACCGCGGCCAGCGGTGAAGAGGGGCTGCGGAAGGTCAGGCAGGAAAACCCGGACCTCATCATTTTGGACGTCATGATGGAGAAAATCATCACCGGTTTCGAGGTAGCCCATCGGCTGAAGAGCAAAGACCCCCGTTCCGAATACGCGGCCTATGCGCAGGTCCCCATTTTAGTACTAACTGCCCTGCATGAGAAGACTTTCTTCCGCTTCGAGCCGGATGAGGAATACCTGCCGGTAGAGGAGTTCATGGAAAAGCCGGTGAAACGGGAGGAGTTTTTACGGCGGGTCGAACGGCTCTTACGTCAGCGGACCACAGCGGCAGCCTAAGTCCGCCGGTCAAGCGGCTTGTAGCCGCGATAACAATTCCTTTCCTCCCTATGGTTTTACCACAAAGGGGAAGTCCTTACCCTCTAAGTAATGTTCCATCGAGGATATAATCCTCCCCTACCCCCAACTCTAATCCCACACCTGGCTGACCAGGGTGAGACGGGGAAAACTCGTGCAACCTGAAGGTACTTATTTGACAATTCATCCAAGTTGTGCTACACTACAAAAAACGGGGGTTCTGCACCCAGGCAGAACCATTTTCAGGGTTAATAAACGACCAGCCGGCAGTGCGGGAACGGTTAGGTCGGGCCCTCTGAGAATGGCTTGACCACCTGCAGGCGCCGGAGGAGTTAAAAGAGCGTTTGGGTTTGTGAAATCTTGGGACCAAATCCTTTAGGGCCTTCTTAGGGGTTAGAGGAGGTTGGCCATGAGGAGAAGAAAGTTGTACTGGGGAATAGGGGGAAGTTGGCTGGGGGTGTTGATAATGGCCGGGGCAGCAGGGGCGACTTCGCCGGTAGAGGCGCAGCATTATGCCCATCGGGTTCAGTTGCGCCTGCTCAGCGAGCGCGATGTGGCCGCTGGAGCTCCGGTAACCCTGAAATTGGACACCCGACTGTTGGTGCGCTATCGGTGTATGAAGACCGATGGCTCTGATTTGCGCGTGTGGTACTGGAACGGACGGCGATTAGTGGAACTTCCCCGGCAACTGAGCCTGCCCAATTTCGAGTACACCACCCTCAAGTTCCGCCTGGAAGCGCCTTTGAGGGCAGGAAAGCCGGACGAAAACTACTACCTGCTTTATGGCAATCCTCAGGCCGAAGCCCCGCCAGAAGTGGAAATACGGGAAACCTCAGAGGTGAGAGCCCAGCGCATTGGCAAGGAATTCCCTGACCTGGTCCAAACGGTACATCAGGTGCCCCTCAAACTGGCAGCGGGCACTACCCTGCGGCAGACCTTTGTCACTGGTCCCTGGGTGTACAACCTGACGCGGGTGGATTTGTGCATCGGCTACACCGGGCAAACGGCGTCCCTGAACGTGACCGTAGGACGGCTTGACCCTGAAGTCGAAGGTGGTTTCCGCCCTTACTCGTCTACCTATGTGGCCGGTACGGACATTCCTCAGGCTACGCGCTTGGTGCCGGACAAAAACTACTACTGGGTGCCTTTCTACCTGTGGGCCCGTTTGGAGCCGAACACGGCTTATGTTATCCAGGTCCAAACCGATGCGCCGGCTGAGGACCCCTACACCATACTGGCGGCCAACGTCAATCCGTACCGGCCTGGCGAACTGCTCAAAAATGGTCAACCTTTAGCCGGGCACGATTTGGCGTTTGTAACTTACAGTTGCTTCCAATTCGACGAGCGCATTTGGATAAGGTGAGGAAGGAGGGAACTATGAGATTGCCGAGGGGAGGAGAAATTGGCCTCCTGCTGTTAATCTTATTGCTGGGACTGGCTGGCTGTGGCAGCGGAGAGAAGTCCCTATTTGCCGAAACCTTCGAGGGGGGCACAGCCCCACCACTGGCTCAGGAGCGGCCGGGTACCATCACGGGCATCGTTTGCGTGCGCCAATTGGATGGGAAAATAATGATTGTAGGGGGGGAAAGTGCGCCGGAGGGAACTGACCCCCTGCCGGGTGTGCAGGTGCAGATTCCCTCGCTCCGGGCGGCGGTGCAAACTGGGGATGACGGGCGCTATACCTTCCCAAACATACCCCCCGGGCCGTATCAAATTGTGTTCATTTTGCCGGCGGGGGAGCCGTACAACTCCGCTCAGGCCACTTTTGACCTGATTTTGGAACCCGGCCAAACCCTCGAAGGCCTGCCGCTGGAGTGAAATGACCCATTTGGGCTATTCCTGAATGGCCCTTCTGGGGTACAATAAGTTTGGGTAGGACGGGCGACGGTGAAGGTGATATTCCCTTCCCGTCGCCTGTCCGAGTCTTGGGGGAGGAATGGGGAGCAAAAATAGCCATTTTTGGCTATCTGAAAAGGCGAGCAATCAGGTATAAAACGATTTGAGGGGGAGGAATTAGAGGCAAGTCGGCACGCCCCGTTGACAAAGGCAAACCCACCGTGAGGCGGGGGCGCAAAGTCACAGGTCTCGCTGGGGGCGAGACGGCTGGGCTGCCGGCGGCAGGTCACGACAGGGAGGATAGAAAGGAGGTGGAACCATGTTAAGCCTTAAGCGTTGGCGAAAGCGACAGGGTTTTACCCTGATTGAGATGTTGATTGTGATTGTCGTGATTGGCGTGCTGGCTTCAATTATCGTCCCCAAACTGTTCGGGGCAGCAAGCCAGGCGAAACAAAAAGCACGTTTGGCGGACATTCAGGAATTGCAGAATGCGGTCAACCTGTATGAGGCGGATTATGGCAGTTGGCCGGCGAACTTGACCGTGCTAACCACCACCAACCGACCGGGCACCAGCACGCCGTATCTGGACTCCGTGCCCACTGACCCGGTGACCGGTGAGGCTTTCCAGTACGATGCCAACACGGGACAAGTCAGTGCGCCCGGATAATGGCTTGACGCTCCGTAAGGGAACAGGTCACGAGCGGCGCAGCGAGGCACGGACCCTCCTGCGCCGCTCCCCATTCCCGGAACCGTAATTCGTAAAACTTGAAACGTAAAAGAAGAAAACCATGTGGATTCACGGCAGCGAGCATAATAACCGGCACCAGCAGGGCTTGACCCTGATTGAACTGCTGGTGACCATCGTTATCCTGGCCCTGGGTCTGGCCGGGGTGGTGAGCATGGCAGTGGTGGCCCATAGTACTTTTCTCAAAGCCCACTATACCGCGGTGGCCACCCAAGTGGTGCAGGACAAGATGGAGGAAACTCTGGCCTTGGGTTACAGCGGGGTCAATCCCGAGCAGCCCGAGTTTGAGCCTAATTTCTCCCTGCCTGAACTGCCCCAGGGCCAGGGTACTGTTACCAGCCAACCATACGCAGAGGGAGTACGGTTGGTGCAAGTGACTGTGCAGTGGGGCGGTTCGGTGCGCTCGCCAGGTGTGGTCAGCGCTTCCGCCCTGATTACCAACCGTCCGTAGGGGTGAGGAACGGCAGGAGAAACGGAAATGAGAAATCGTAAAGGGCGGGGAGTAACCCTGGTGGAACTGTTAGTGGCCCTGGGCTTAGTGGCCCTGGTACTGGCCAGTGTGGTGAGCATTTACGCTTTCAGCCTGCGCACTTTTCAGGTGGTGCGGGCGGAAAGCGTAGCCACCGATGAAGCCCATTTTGCTGCGATGTACTTGCGCCGACGGCTAATCAACGCCCTGGAAATCACCACCGCCGAAAGCCAGCGTTTGGCTTTCGTAGTGCCAGTCAAAGACCCCGACACAGGCTTGTTTGTTACCCCCCTCACCGCGGGCGACGAATATACGGTGTACCTGTCCGACGAGACCGGGAGTTTAGCGGCCAGCGGCCCCGTGCTTTGGATGGCAGTAAACGGGATTCCCTATCGCCGGCTGGCCCAAGGAGTGCAGAGTTTGACCTTTGCATATTCTCCTTCGCCTGAGAACCCGCTTACAATTCGCCTGTCACTCACTGTGCAGGGTACGGAGGGTCCGCGTTCCCAAACGCGCAGCGTCTGGGTTAGTGTACGCCCGCCGAATTTGAACCGGTAAGGAGAGCAACCATGAGACGCAAATGGTGGCGAACATATAGAGGCCGGGAGCGGGGGGTAGCCTTCCCCTTATCTCTGGCGGCTTTGACCATCATGTTCGCCTTGGGAGCCGCAGTTCTGGGCCTGAGCCAGATTTCGCTGAACAATGCCCTGTTACAACGCGACCGCCTGGCAGCCCGATTCGCAACCCGCAGCGGGTTCGAGTTGGCGGACGCCTGGCTGCGCAGCCAATCTCCTCCCCCGGAGACGTTAGACCCCTTTGACCCCTTTGGAGGGGAACAAACCCTGCCCGATGGGAGCCGCTACCGGGTGCTCATTGAACCCGACCCCGGCAACGTTGGTAGGGCCATTAAGAAGTACACGGTTTGGGTGGAGGGCCACAAAGGAAGGCAGGGGGCAGCCCGGCTGGCGGTACAACTACGCATGGGCAGTTTCGCCAACTATGCTTATTTCACCGACGAGGAGATTTCCACCTTCTCTCGGGGGCGAATTTGGTTCATAGGAGAGGACGAGATACATGGCCCGGTGCACAGTAACGATACCTTTCACATCCGTTGGGACGAAGAAAGCCCTATAATTCCTATTTTCTTTGACTCAGTAACCAGTGCCAGTCACCACGTGGTTTACAATCCCACACCCCACAACGATTACGAATATTCCCATATCTTCCGCAATGGACGCGCCGCTTTACATCTGGAAACAGCCCGGATTGAACTGCCTGAGGCCCCGCTGGAGCAGTTGGAGGCAGCCTGGGGTTCCACCACCGGCCTGCCCTCGGAGCAGAAAGTGTACATCGTCCCCGGCCACGGCATCTACGTGGAGGGAAATGTGGAGCGCTTTGAGTTCTTGGTGTACCAAAATAAACCGCTGTTGAAGATTGACCAACCGGTGCCTGGCGATGCTACCCGCTACCGACGCACCTACATCCAAATTGACGAAGCCGCTGGAGTCACTCGTTATCGGGAGCAAATCAGGCGGCGGAACAACAACAGCATCCTTTGGGATTCAGGGGTGCAGACCCAAAGCGGCATCCCTAACGGCTCCATTTTCGTGAACGGTCACATTTACGACCTTCGGGGTACGGTGAAGGGACAGTACACGGTCACTACCAATGTCGGGAAAGACATACACATCAAAGCAGACATCCGCTACGCCACTGACCCGCTGACCAATCCCAACTCTACGGACAGGTTGGGTTTGGTCGCCCAGTACATCGTGGTAGATGAAGACGCTCCCTGGAACCTGCGCATTGATGCGGTGCTCCTGGCCGGCAGTCGAACTAACGATGGGGCTTTCTACTATGCTGGATACCGGCGTCGCCTCCGCGGGACACTAACGGTGGTGGGAGGGGTTATCCAGAAATCCCGCGGTCCGGTGGGGATGTTCAGTTATGTGGGCAAAATTCGGGGCTATACCAAGGACTACCACTTCGACGAACGGATGAAACTGACGCCGCCCCCTTACTTCCCGGCAACAGGGGTGTATGAGATACTGGCCTGGCAGGAATTGTAAGCGGAGGGAGAAAGGTAATGTGGGCCTTAAGCAATGCGCTCGTTCGCCACTGGACCGCCGTTAGCCAGCGTTGGCATTCCTGGAGAGAGGCCACCCGGCGGGCTAAGGAGAAAGCCGCCGCCGTACTTTCAGCACCTGGGGAAGAACCGCCAGTGGAGGTGCTGCGGCCCCTCGAGGAGCGACAAGAGCAGTTGTGGACCTTAGCCCTAACCCTCATTTTCCTCCTCTCCATTGGCGTATTCCTCTTGGACCTAATTGCCTCGGTGGGAGAACAAAAGGCAGAAGTTGGGCCATTTACCATCCTGATAGAACGCCCCCAACTCTACGATGCTGAGCGCATTCTGTTCCTCATGATTCTGCTGGCGATGGCCTACTTCCGGGAATGGGTGAAATCCCTGCGCAATGAGAACCGCCGGCTTTACCGCCAAAGTGAGGGACAAGTGCAGCGTTTACAGGAGGCCCTCCACGAACTGGAAACCACCCAAGCCCAATTGCTGCAATCCTCGAAACTGGCTTCCATCGGTCTCTTGGCAGGAGGGGTAGCCCACGAACTCAACAACCCCCTGCAAATCGTCCTGGGCCGCACGGAACTGCTCTTGGAAGATGCTCCGCCGGGCAGTGCGCAGCATCGCGATTTACAGGAAATACACCACGAACTGCAGCGCATGGTGGACATCGTTCAGAACTTGCTTGCCTTCTCCCGCGCCAGTCGGCGCAACGAAATGGAGGCAGTACAACTAAACGAAGTGGTCAACACCACCCTTGCCCTCTTGGGACAGCAGTTGCGGGTCAAAAACATCGAACCGCATACCGACCTCCAGCCCGACTTGCCACCAGTGTGGGGCAATGCCGGGAAGTTGCAGCAAGTGTTGACCAACCTGGCAGTGAACGCGGTGCAGGCCATGCCCAACGGAGGACGGTTGGAAGTGACCACCTCCTGCCTCGGGAACCAAGTGATATTGCGGGTACGTGATACGGGCTGTGGCATTCCCCCAGAACATCTGGAGCATATATGGGACCCGTTCTTCACTACTAAACCGCCGGGTGAAGGAACCGGCTTGGGATTGTCAGTGACCTACGGCATTGTCAAGGAGCACGGAGGAGAAATCGCTGTCTCCAGTGAAGTGGGAAAGGGTACGGAATTCACCCTTCTATTCCCGCCGGCCACCGAACGCCAGCCGGCGGTGAACGCGGGCGAGGAGGAATCAAAGTCCTTGCTGCGGTTGACGGCTCCACCACCGCCGCGTACAGACTTGGTTGCGGTGGCGAAACCCAATGCGTAAAACGTAATGCGGGAAGCGTAAGGTTAAATTACGTTTTATGCTTTACACGATGGGCTAAAGGCTGACCGCTAAGGACAGAACGTTTACCATCAGACAAGGAGGGGAGCATCATGGGTGGGAAAGCGAGAGTGTTGGTGGTGGACGATGAGCCGGGCGTAGGTCGGCTCTTCCGCGATGTACTGGAACGACAAGGCTACGAAACAGTCGTGGCCCAAGATGGACTGCAAGCCCTACGGTTCGCCCAGAACCAGCGGTTTGACTTGGTGTTTCTCGACCTGTGTATGCCCGGTTTAGATGGGGTCACGACGTTGAAATATCTGAAGCATCACAACCCGGACATCAATGTGGTCATCATCACTGGACACGGCTCGACCAAACAAATTACCGAATCGCTGGAGCGAGGAGCGGCGGTGTGCCTCATGAAGCCTCTCAGCATCGCTCAAATTCGAGATACTGTGGCTCTGTTTACGGAAGCACCAGCCTAAGTACTACCTTGCACAAATTCGCTCCGAGAGAATTTCAGCACCGATATCGGGTGTGGACGTAAGTTAAGTAGGTGATTAAGTGGCTCAGGTGACCAAGTGCCTGGTCCGCCACCCAGTCACCCTGTTACTTAGCCACTGCCAAATTGCCCTGCACGTCTACACGTCTTGCGGGTATTCCACCGGTTGGAGTCTTCCCTCCACATAGCGAAAGAGGCGCACCCCTCCGTGTTTCAGCACCTCAAGGGATTCTGGGGGCATCCCGAACTCCTCGTTGAGGATGAAAATCACCCGCGCAATACCCGCATTGACGATGGCGGCGGCGCAATGCTGACAGGGGAAACCATTAACGTAAAGGTCGGCCCCGATAGTAGAAACCCCACTGCGGGCGGCGTTGATAATGGCATTGGCCTCCGCATGGACCACTGGACAGGGGTAAGTTGAACCGTGGGGCAAGTCCAGTTTGTCCTTAATGCATTCCTCACAGTGGGGAAAGCCTCGCGGCACCCCATTGTACCCCGTGGCTAAAATAACGTTGTCTCGTACCAAAATAGCCGCATACTGCGCCCGCAGGCAGGTACTCCGCTGCCGCAGGGTCTCTATCATTTGAAAGAACGTCTCGTGAAAACTCGGCCGCTCCATCTCCCTTGCCTTTCCCCTTCGCAAGCCTCAGCCGTTGGCCATCAGCCTATTTCAGGATGCATGATGTCAACATCCTGCACCCAGTAAACGTTCATCCCAAGTATAACCCATTCCCCTATTTTGTCAAGGGCCCGAATGGCGACTGGTACATAAGACCGGGCTAAAACCATTAGGAGGAATCGCCAGAATTGCGGATAAAAACTTACCTAAAAACAAGCATCGAAGGAGGCGAAAACCCCATGAGTCTTGCGGAGAACGTCCAATTGGCCGGGCGGGAAATTGAAGCCACCTACGAAGTGGTGGTCATCGGCGGTGGGCTGGCGGGTGTGTGTGCGGCCATCAGCGCGGCTCGGCATGGCTGCAAAACGGCCCTGGTGCACGACCGCCCCGTTTTGGGAGGTAATTCCAGCAGCGAGATTCGCGTGGCGCCGGGGGGCGCGAACAACGGCGGGGCTTGGGCCCGAGAGACAGGCATCATTGAGGAACTCCAAATTGAAGAGCGGGTGCGCAACCACGACCTCTTCCGCAACGGGCTCATCAACTCCCAATGGGACCTGGTGCTGTACGAAAGGGTCAGAGCGGAAGAGAACCTGACCCTCTACCTAAACACCCTGGCCAAAGGCGTGGAGATGGCCGGCCCGGGGCGGATTGCGGCGGTCTTTGGCTTCCAGGCCGGCACGGAGCGAACGCTTAAACTCCAGGCTGACTACTTCATTGATTGCACCGGCGACGGCACCATTGGAGCCGCGGCCGGAGCGGAGTTCCGCCTGGGACGGGAGGCTCGGCGGGAGTTCAACGAA
>DTZQ01000115.1 GCA_012961305.1 Armatimonadota bacterium
AGGTCGTGCAGATAGCAGTGCACGACCCGGCAGTCGCGGCAGCCGCGTCGGAACCACAGGGCGTAGGTGCCCAGGTGTGCCACCTCGCAGTTTTCTAAGGTGATGTTTCGGGCGCCGTCGGCCAGAATCACCGCCGAAATGTCGTGGGCCGCCTGGCTGCTGCTGTAGCCCTGGGGCGGCAGAACATATTGTCCATAGCGGAAGGAGAGACCGCGCAGGGTGATGTGCTCCACCCACAGGCCCAACTCCGGCTGGCCCACGAAGCGCACGAACTGCTCCGCCACCGGCGCGACGACCTGCGCCTGGGTCATATCCTCGGTCGGCAAGGGCTTGTAGTAGAGCGTCCCCTCGCGGTCCAGGAACCACTCGCCGGGGGAGTCCAGCGCGGCGCGGAAGTTTTCCAGATGGTAGCGCTGATTCGGCCCCCAGCGCAGGAACGGCCAGGCAGCAGGGCCGGTGGTGATGAGGGTGTTCGTTTTGGGGTCTACGGCGCGGAGGCGCAGCCGGGAGATGGCCCAGGAGTGGTAGGCCACCAGCGTCACGTCGCGCAGTTGCTCCTCCGTGAGGTTTAAGAGCGGTTCGATGTCTTCCCTGCGGGCGCGGAAGGCGCGGTTGGCCAGACGCGCCGGTTGGCCGGTGTCGGGGTCTATGCCATATTCGGCCTTGCCCACCACGTAGAAGTAGAACTGGTTGGGCCAGCGCGCGCGGACGGCGCGGCGGCCGTTGACGAACAACTGCTCGAAATACCATTCCCCGGCCGCGACCTCTGGCACCTGGGCCGTCCAGAGGCCATCAGCACCGGGCTGAAAGCCGGCAATGACCCGTCCCCCGCTGAAAACCGGTCTGGCCTCAGGGGCCGCTTCGTAGATGATGGGACATTTTTCCGTCCCGCTGTCCTCCGGGGTGAAGACCACTGGTTCGCTCAGGGAGTAGGTGCCCTCGGCCACCAGTACCCGCACGGGTTCGGTCAGAGGCCCCTGGGCCTTCAGCCGACGCACCGCATCGCGAGCACCCTGAAGCGAGGCGAGAGGGCCATCGGTTCGCTCCCGGTTCGGACGCGCCAGCCGACCGGACCACTGGTCGTTGCCGTCTGGGGCCACGTACAGCGTCACCGCCTGTACCCCCTGCTCGCCCAGCAGAACGGCCACCACCAGCATCAAGGTGAAGAAAAATCCGGCTTCCGCTGTATTCATGCTTGCTCACCTCCTACCTTAGGACTTCCAATTCCACCGTCACTATCTCAAACCCCCGCACGGGGAAGGTGATGGTGCCTTCGTGTAGGGTCAGTTCGCCTTCTAACAGGGGTTCCTCGTTCAGGTTCACCCGCCGGGCGGAGTTCACCGGCAGAGTGGTGGTCAGCGTGCCCTCTACGGCCTCTGGGGTAGTGTTGTACACTCGGGCAATGAGGGTATCCCGCCCCTCGGCCTTTTTCAGCGCGCTGAGCACCAAGGCGTTGGGTGCGAGGCAGAGGAAACTGCGCGTTTTGGGCTGTTCTCCCGGGTGCAAGTCGGTGAGAATTCCCCGCAGGGGAACCTGATGGGCGTGGGCCTGGCGCCACACTTCCGCTTCCTGCCAGGAACCGACGTGAGGCCAGAGGGCGTAGTGGAAGGTATAGGTGCCCAAGCATTGAGCGTCGGGCGTGGGGAGTTTGGGCCCCACGTGGTAGGGCCGGGCCGGGTGGTCGTCTCGGGAGAGCCAGCCCACGCAGCGCAGCAGCGTCAGGGCCAATACGGTCCCCGTGGGCGTTTGTAGGGCCTCGTATTCCGGCAGGCCCCGGTTCAGAACCGCCAACCCGTACTGTCCGTTGTGCAGGTCCACGAAGGACTGTTGGGCTTTAGTCCCCACCGGCTTTTCCACCCAACCTTTGCCTTCGGGCAATTGGATGCGCCGGGTGACCACTCCAAAGGCAGTTTCCACCTGCACCTCTTCGGTGAGGAAGCCGGTGGGAAAGAGCACCCGCAGGCGGTGGTCTTTCGCCCGGTTGGTGACCGTAGTCACGAAGTCAATGCGCGGACTGTCCGGGGTGAGGGAAACCCGCACGGTCACTGGGCATTCCACCGTTTCCTCGCTCCGCGAGAGGTGGTCGGGGGTGAGGGAAGCAGGCAAGGAGAGGGTTTGGGAAATCTCCAGCGTAGCCCGCGCGGGACCATTTTCCACCAGGGAAACCCGGGCCGGGAGGCCGTAACTGGTCACCCGTCGGGAGTTGTAGGCCGGCGAGTAGTTGTACTCGTCCCCGGCGTCCTCTACGTCCTCGAACAGGTTACAGGGGTCGTATGTCGCGCCCGTGCGTTTATCCGTGACCCGCAGGGAGCCGTCGGGGTTCACTTCCACGCGCACCAGGGCATTCTCCAGCGACCGTTCTGTGGCCCAGAGGAGGGTCGTGGCCGGAATCGGCTCCTCGAAAGTGAGGTAGAAAGTTTTGTAACCACAGGCAGGCACTTCGGAGGCCAGGAAGGTCACTTCGGCCTCGTAGGTGAGCCGGTCGCCGGGGATGCCGGAGATGCACTCCGACAGCCGTTGTTGCCCGATTTGCGCTGGCAGGGGGCGTCCCTGTTCATCCCGCACCACGACTTGTTTGGCCTTTTCGCCCAGAGGGCAGGGCTGGCGCAGGGGAACGGTCACCACTTCCGACCGGGCCTGGCCCAGGGGGTTGAAAACGATTAGGGCGCGAGCGGTCTGGAGAGCCTTAGATTCTCCCTCCGGCAGGGCGGTGTGGATGCCCCGCCCTAAGTAGTCCAGGCTTTCCTGAGTCAGCAGTTCTCCAATCTGTTGGGCCTGTTCAAAGCGCGGCATCATCTCCCGGTGCACCTGGTCAATGCTGCATCCACAGATGGAATCGTGAGGGTGGTTTTGCTGGACGAACTTCCAGGCCCGCCAGAGGAAGGCCCGCTCGTAGGTTCCGCCCAAGGCCCAGGCCAGGGCGGACAGGGGCTCCGCCCACTTCTCCAGCAGCGTTTGGGAGCGTTCGTTGGCCTGTTTGAGGTAGATGCGGGTGGAGAAGACGCCGGGCAGGAGGGGATGGTACTTTCCGCTGTGGAACTCCCCCCGTAGGGTGTGCAGGGTTGGATTCTCCGCCCGAACGCGGGCTATGTAATCCTCGTAAGTGCTGTGGACGACTTCCGCCTCCTCCAAGTGCTCGTTGAGGTAGGCGATGATTTGGGGCAGTTCCGGCTGGGGTTCCAGATGGTCACAGCCGTTGCACAATAACAGGTAGCGGGTAGCCGCGTGGGGAGCCAGGGCTTCCATCTGCTGCCGTACCCGTTGAAGGGCCAAGTCACAATCCACCTCGCCGCCGTCCCCCATACCCCGGTAGCCCAGGTTCGCCGCATTACAGTAGCCTGTGCGCAAGTGCACCGCCAGGACAGAAGTGCCATCTAACGCCTCCCAGAGGAACTCATTGTGCGCCCCTTCCGCCTCCTCGCCCAGTCCGCGCATGAACAGGGCGGAATCGATGCCGAAACCCCGCAAAATCTGAGGCAGTTGGGCGATTTGCCCGAAGGGGTCGGGAAGGTAGCCAGCCTTCATCACCCGTCCGAAGCGAGCCGCTATTTGATGGCCCAACATCAGGTTGCGCACGAAGGCTTCGCCACTGACCAGGAACTCGTCGGGCAGGATGTACCAGGGCCCTACTAAGAGCCGCCCGTTTTGGACCTGCTGTCGCAGCCGCTCCTCGTTTTCGGGCCGAATTTCCAAGTAGTCCTCTAACACTACGGTCTGTCCGTCGAAGGTGAAACAGCGATATTCCGGGTCGGTATCTAAGATGTGCAGCAGTTTGTCTGCCATGTGTACCAGCCGCCGCCGAAACTCCTGGAACGTGCTGTACCACTCGCGGTCCCAATGGGTGTGAGACACCAGAATAAGGTACTTTTTCTCCATGCTGTACCTCCCTCGGTAGTTGCTTGGGAACGGAGGGGAGAGTTCAACCTCTCCCCGCGGTTCCTATTTTACCCCAGAAGGCCCGGGCCGTCAATAGAAATTGGCAATTCGGGAGAAATTGATGGCTCGCCAAGGGAGGAATCGAAATTAAGGGGGTGAACTGGAAAAACAAGCAGATAAGTTGGTAAAAAGGAGTGAACTTTTCTGGGGTGAAATTGCGTCTATGGGAGTAGGGGTTGGATATGGTGGTGAATTGAGACGGATGA
>DTZQ01000116.1 GCA_012961305.1 Armatimonadota bacterium
ATCCACGCTGGAGGTGGCCTCATCCAGAATGAGGATGCGCGGGTTGGCCAGCAGGGCGCGAGCGAAGCAAATCAACTGCCGCTGCCCCACCGACAGCCGTACGCCGCGCTCGTGGACGGGAGTGTCGTATCCCTCGGGCAGGTTGACGATGAACTCGTGCGCTCCCACGGCCCGGGCGGCGGCCTCGATTTCCTCTTCCGTCGCATTTAGGCGTCCATAGCGGATGTTGTCCCGCACCGTGCCGGAAAAGAGGACGCTCTCCTGCAAGACGATGCCCATCTGCGCCCGCAGAGAAGCCAGAGTCACCTGCCGAAGGTCGTAGTGGCCAATGAGAATGCGTCCCTGCTGAGGTTCGTAAAGGCGCAGAAGCAGGTTTACAATGGTCGTCTTGCCCGCGCCGGTGGGCCCCACCAGGGCTACCCGCTGTCCCACATCCGCGGTGAAACAGAGGTCGTGAAGGACGTAATTTTCATCCTCGTAAGCAAAGGTCACGTGCTCAAAGCGAATGGGTGCGGGACGATGGGGCAGTTCCACTGCCTCCGGAGCGTCTTGGACCAGCGGCTCGGTGTCCAGAACTTCAAACACCCGTTCGGCCCCCGCCATGGCCCGTTGCAACTGGGCGTACAGCCGCGTCAGGTTGCGCACGGGCATGAAGAACAAATCAAAGTACCGCTGAAAGGCCACCAACACCCCTATTTTCATTTGGCCCTCCAGGACCAACATGCCGCCGTAGAGCAGCAGTCCGGCATTGGCCAATCCGCCGATGACCTCCATAGTAGGGAAAAACTTGGAGAACAGGCGCACCCCGTTTAGGCCGGCCTGCCAACTCTCCTGGTTTACGGCCGCGAATCGCCGTCGGTTCTCCTCCTCCCGGGCGAAGGCCTGTACCACGCGCACGCCGGAGATGTTCTCCTGCAGAGCGGCGGTCACTGCTGCCACCTTTTCCTGGACGGCCCGGAAAACCTCATGGGCCCGGCGGCGAAAACCGACCATGACCACTGCCAACAGGGGCACGAACAGGGCCATGAACAGCGTCAGTCCGGCGTGCATCCGGGTCATGAGCACTACGGCCCCGATGAGGGTCAGCAGGTCGCCGAGCATGGAGATTACGCCTGCAGTCAGGATTTCCGCAATGGCATCAATGTCGTTGGTCACCCGCGACATGATGCGCCCGGCCTCCTGGCGCTCGTAGAAATCCAGCGAAAGCCGTTGCAGGTGGGCAAAGAGCGCGTTGCGCAGGTCGGAAATGGCCCGATAGCCGGCCCACTGGAGCAGGTACTCCTGCGGATAGGCCAACAGCGCATTGCCCAGGGCCAAACCAATGTAGGCCAGAGCAATTAGTGAGAGGAACTGGAAGTCGTGCCGGGGCAGGGCCTCGTCTAACATCATCTTCCACAGATAGGGTTGCACCAGGGCCGCTGCCCGTGCCAACAGCATGGCCAGTGCAGCCAGGAGCAAGCGCGACGAATAGGGCCGCAAAAACCCCCACAGCCGCCGCAGCAGCATCCAGTCAAACAGTTTGGTTGGCCCTTCCTCCGTTGCCGGGGGAGGCCCATGGAATAGCATAATAATTACCTCACCTATTCGGTCATCCGAATAATCGCCAACCTCGCCATAAGGGCCGTTCAGTTAGATAAGCAACACCCGTCCGCTGTCAAAACATGTTCGGAAACGGGAAAGCATTTCAGCGAAACCCATCTGTTACCGGTCAATAACATGGCTTTCCTCCCCTCCTCCCTGCAAATGCCACAGTTGGGCGTAGCGTCCGTTCAGGGCCAGGAGTTCCTCGTGCGTGCCCTGCTCGACAATGCGACCATTCTCCAGGAAGAGGATGTGATGCGCGTTCTTTACCGCCGAAACGCGTTGGGCGATGATAAAAGTGGTCCGGCCCTTTATGGCTTCCCGCAGTGCCTGCTGGATGCGATGTTCCGTCTCGGTGTCCACGTTAGAGGTAGCATCGTCCAGAATGAGCACTTTGGGGTCTATTAGCAGCGCCCGCGCCAAAGCGATGCGCTGTTTCTGGCCTCCGGACAGGCGTACTCCCCGCTCGCCTACCTCGGTGTGGTAACCGTCGGGCAGACTCATGATGAAATCGTGAATCTGGGCGATTTTGGCGACCGCTTCAATTTCCTCCAGGGTGGCTTCGGGTCGGCCGTAGGCGATGTTTTCGCGGAGGGAGGCGGCGAACAGGAAAGTGTCCTGCTGGACCAAGCCTATTAAGCGGCGAAGGCGCCACAGCGGCCATTGGCGCACGTCCACGCCGTCCACCAGGATGCGACCGGCCGTCACGTCGTAAAAGCGCGGGATGAGGTGCAGGAAGGTGCTCTTGCCCACGCCCGTGGCCCCCAGCAAGCCAATGACGCTGCCCGGCGGCGCATCCAGGGAAAGGTCGCGCAGGACCGGCTCCCGACCGGGGTACTGGAAAGTTACGTGTTCAAACCGCACGTGGCCCTGGATTTCAGACGGTACTACGGGATGGGGAGGGGAAGCAATTTCCGGCTGCCGGTCGAGCAGGGCAAAAATCCGCTCCCCAGCGGCTATGGCCCGCCCCAACACGTTGACCGAATAACCCAACATCCGTATCGGAAACACCATCATGCCCAGGTAGAGGTTGAATTGAATGAGTTCCCCTACGGTGAGCCGGCCTTGCATCACCGCCCAACCGCCCAGCCAGAGCACCCCGGCC
Source organism: Armatimonadota bacterium (assembly GCA_012961305.1). Taxonomy (GTDB): domain Bacteria; phylum Armatimonadota; class UBA10988; order UBA10988; family DTZQ01; genus DTZQ01. Next base: position 2,687 of record DTZQ01000116.1, read on the forward strand.
ATTCCCACCGCAGTGACGAAATCCTGTGAGGGAAAATAGGAAGCCCACAGCACTACCAGTCGCAGCCACTTGCGGAATACTCCCTCCACCTGCCCGCCGAAGCGTTCCATTTCGTAGGGTTCCCGCCCGTAGGCTTTGACCACCTTTACCCCCGTGACGTTCTCCTGCAGCACTGTGGTCATGTCCGCCACCTGCGCCCGCATATCCTCAAAGGCTGGACGAATGCGCGAACCGAAGAAATACGACCGCAAGCCCAACACCGGCACCGTCCACAGGGAAAGTAGGGCCAGTTGCCAATCGGTGAGCAGGCAGAGGATAAGGGCCCCCAGGAAAAACAGACTCCCACTGGCGATTTGGGACACCCCAAAGCCCAGGAACCGCCGCAGCGATTCCACATCTCCCGTCAGCCGGGACATCAGTTCGCCCGTCTGTTCCTGGTCATAGAAACTGAAGGACAGCCGCTGCAAGTGGTCGTACATATCGTTGCGCAGGTCCCGGATGACGCTCAGGGCCGCAAACTCCACCCAGCGAATTTGCAGGAAGACGAACAGGGCAGACAGGGCCGAAAGGCCAAACACCGCCCCTGACATGTGCAGCAGTACGTCCACCTGTCGGGCGGTTAAGCCCAGGTCCACCGCCCGCCGTACTGCTTGCGGCAGCAGCATACTCGTTCCTTGTGCCAGTAAAATGCACATCTGGGCCGCTGCCAAGCAGCGCCAGTACGGACCCAGGTAAGTGAGCAGTCGCTTGAAAACGGCCATAGATACATCCTATCCCCTTTCCCCGACGCGCTCAGGACCTTATGGTTCACTTACCTCTTCCGGGGGCATTATACTACCGAAAGGTAGGCTTGTCAACTCATAAACACTCAAGCCCTCACCCCCTAACCTCCTCTCCCGAGGCTCTGGGGGAAGGGGAACACTTCCGGTTGCTCCTTATCCCCCTCCTGCCAATCTTTACCCCGTCGGAAGGAAAAAGACGAGCAAGGACGAATGGAATTTTACCTACAACCTTCAGCAGTGGAAGTGGGGGGTTAGAAGTCGGATTTCCAACTTCGGGATGGTTGGCGGGTTAGGACTGAAGGCTGACTGCTGAGGGCTGGACGCTTACCCCAGAGGAGGTTGCCAATGAGCGTTAGACGAATTGCACCGGATACGACCAGGGTCGGCTGGATTGGCACCGGCGTCATGGGAGGGCCGATGGCCGGTCACGTGTTAAAAGCAGGCTATGCCCTGACCGTGTACAACCGCACTCGGGCTAAAGCCCAACCGTGGGTGGAGCGGGGAGCGCAATGGGCTGACAGTCCTCAAGCGGTGGCGGAGCAATCGGAGGTGGTGTTCACCATGCTTGGCTTCCCTCGCGATGTGCGGGAGGTCATCTTGGGGACTAACGGCGTCCTGGCGGGAGCCCGGTCAGGGAGCATCATCGTGGACATGAGCACCAGCGAACCTTCGCTGGCGGTGGAAATCTACGAAAGGGCGAAATCTAAAGGGGTGTATAGCGTGGACGCACCGGTGTCCGGAGGCGACGTAGGGGCGCGTGAAGGAACCCTGTCCATCATGATTGGCGGTGATGAGGAAATCGTCCAGGCCCTGCAACCCCTTTTCGAGACCTTGGGCCGAAACATCGTCTATCAAGGCCCTGCAGGCAGCGGCCAGCATACGAAAATGTGCAATCAAATCGTGGTGGCCGGCACCATGATTGGCGTATGTGAGGCCCTGCTCTACGGCTATCGCGCAGGGTTAGATTTGGAAACCATGATGGCTTCCATCAGCCGGGGTGCTGCGGCCTGCTGGACCTTGGATAATTTGGCTCCCCGTATTCTCCAGCGTAACTTCGACCCCGGCTTCTTCGTGGAGCATTTTGTCAAAGACATGAGCATCGCCCTGGCGGAAGCAGAGCAGATGAACCTGAGCCTGCCCGGCTTGGCCTTAGTGCATCAACTGTACGTGGCCTTGAAAGCCCAGGGACATGGCAAATTGGGTTCCCACGCATTGATGCTGGCCTTAGAACAACTCTCCCAGGTCCAGGTAAAATCCGAATGAGCCCTTTCGGGAAAATCGTTAATAGGTCAAGGGGTCAATTGACCTCCTGCCCAGAGGGCTGAACACTTATGGATTCACCTGGCTGCAGCAAGTTGGGTCAGGGTTCGGCGGATGAAGTCTAACGATTGTCGGATGCCCGGCAAAGGTGCCTGCGGTTGGAGTTCGTATTCCAAGGCCAAGCAGCCTTGAAACTTGACCTCACGCAGGGCTTGCAGGATGTCGCGAATGGGCAAGATGCCGGTTCCAATCACTACATCATGTTTTTCGGCGTTGACATCCTTCAGGTGAACTCCGTAGAGGCGGTTTTTCAGTCTCCGAATTAGCCGAACCGAATCCCCTCCCGCGCGGGCCAAATGACCGGTGTCCAAACAGACCCCGATGCGTTCGTGGTGCCCCTCCAGGGCTTGCAGCAAGTTCTCCTCCGTAGCGTAGCGGTGCCCGGGGCCATGGTTGTGGATGGCAATGTTAATCCCGAATTCCTCCACCAACCGGTCCAGACTGGCGAAACTGGCCGGAGCAGGGTCGGCGCTAAGGCATGGGATTCCTACCGCCTTGGCGAACTCGAAAACCGCCCGATTTTTCGCCTCCTCGGCTCCGAAGCCCACCACCCCATAGGCCAGCACCCTAACTTGGTATCGCGCCAGTTGGTCCCGAATGGCTGCCCGTTGGTCCGGGTTCGTCGTCAAGGGCAGGTGACCCGGGAAAACCTCTAAATAGCGCAGGTCCAGTTCCTTTACCCGCTCTAAACATTCCGCAAACGAAAACCGACGCAGTGAGTAACTTTGCAGGCCCAGTCGGAGTCCGCCAACCAATGGTTCCGGGGTGGCTTCCGCTGCATCACCTTCTGAGGGGCATAGGTGGGACAGGATAACGGCTCCCACAGTGCCCCTTACTCCCCAGCGGAGGAACTCCCGCCGGGAAACCCTTTGGGTCCCTGATACAGACATTGGCTTTACCTCCGGTCAACTGCGGGGGGCTCCCCTGCATCTTCGTCCCCTACGGCTTCGGTGGCCGGATAGGGATTATCTCTGAGTTTACCACAATCCGCTGCGCTCTGCAAGAGTTACTCCTTTTGCCCTTGAAACCGCCGCACTTCGGTGGGGGCCAATTCCAATCTCGTCCAAACCCCTTCTCCAGCCCAGCGCCACCGCAGGGCAACTGCCTCTGCCCCCTGGTTGTAAAAGAGCACTTCTGAGCCTCCCTCCAGGAAGGGTCGCACCAGGGTGAGCAAAGTTGAAGGCAGGGGTTCGCCATTCACCTGCTCAACCTCCAGGAGCGGCACCGTTGCCCCGTAAACCTCCTCCGTGCCCAGCAACAGCGGGCCGTAGCAGCCGGTCACGCTTCCCACGCCCCAGTTGCGTCCGTGTCCGGCGGCCACAGAGCATATCGCCGCGCCCATGTCGGCATGTTCCCGTCCGCCCCGGAGCACCCGTCGGGCCAGCGCCAAACGGCGGGCAGCCATCTCCAGCGCGCGCCGGGCAAGGGTGACTTCGCCTGTGAGTTGGTAGGCTAAAGTCAGGGCCGCCGGCGAAGGTTCATGGGTCGGCTCGATGAAACCCGCCTCGGTCCAATGTCCCCAGCGAACCATATCATTTCTCCGACCCACCCCTGAGTCACGGCGGGTACGCTGTTCCTCTACCCACAGCACCAGGGGCCGTTCGTCCGGAGGCGGAAATTTCCGTACTTGTGCACGCAGGGCTTCGTCCAGTGAAGAATCGCCAAAGGCCCGGCGGTATGCACTTAGGGCCGCGGCCCCCGGGTCAGCGTAAGGGTCGGGCAGACTGGCCACCAGCGGCTCCACGATGCGCCGCGCGGCCTCGGGGAAGAGGGGGTCAGGTTGCAAGCGGTAGAGGTCAGCAAAAACGGTCACCGCGCCGGAGGCCAATAGGTTCTCCACCCCGGCCAAGGGGTCGCCCGGCGCATGGTGATGGGCCGCGCCCAGGTTCTGGAGGGTCGGGGTGTGCAGGTCCTCCGGATAAAGAGGCCGCCCGTCCAAATCCCAGAGTACCGGTAGAGGACCCGCAGGAACCGCCAGAAGGCGCTCGGCCCATCCTCGCCCGTAGCGCCAAGCCCACTGCGCATAACGTTGTTCCCCGAACACCCGATAAGCAGCCAGAGCCAGGTGGAGGAACCGGAAATGCTCGGCGGCCTGGTAGGCAAACCGGGGGTCGTCCGACACCTGGCGGGTGCCCAAGTGGTAACTGCGGAAGACGTCGCGTTGGTAGTCGTACCAGGCGGGAATGCCCGGCGCCCAGTTCCCCAGATGATGAACTACATCCTTTAGCAGTTTGCGGGCTGTTTCGTCGGTGGGGAACAAGCCCAGGTAGCGGCAGAGGAAGAGGACGAAGGGTTCGGGGCCGTGGTGGGCATCCGCGCTCGGCCGGTAGCCGTGATAGCACTCCCGCTGCACCCAAGCGGCCAAACCTGCCAAGAGGCTTTGCAGATGTTCCCGCACGGCCGGGCGGCGAGTCAACAGGTAGTGGGGAATCCAAGCCAGGGCATAGTTGGCCTCGTCCTCTCCCCCACCCTGGGGACCGGGTGGGTCTAAGCGCCGACTTTGGGCCAACCAGCGGTCCAATTCTTCGGTCAACCGGGCGCGCTGCTGGGCGCAGCGAGCCAGTTCCTTACTCATAATCCCCGGCTCCTTTGGAGGGGCAGCCAAAGAGGTTAAGACAGGCACCAGGAAGCCGGTGATGCTTGGGAAGACCATTCCTTAGCAACTCCAAATTGTGGACGCGCAGGGCATTTACCTAACGCTTATCCCCGGTATGGGCAGGACGTGCTCCTGAGGGATTTCAACCGTGCCTTTCTCAAAATCTTCGGCAGTCGGTTTCAGGGTGAGATGGTAGAGTTCAGGCTTCTTATCAGGGTCTACCATGATTTCGTTCCAGAACACCCGCTGTCCTGTGTAGGCAGAAATACGCCCCATAATGGCCGCGGCGGTGGACTCAGCCACGGCACGCGCCTGGTCAAGCGGTTCGCCTTGGTTCACGTAGTAGAGCACGTCAATCTGCTCTTGGACGTGGCTACTTGGGCCCCGAGGCAGGTCAGGGGGCAGTGGCGATTGCTGCGGCTTGGGGTAGTCGCTGCCGTTGGTTTTGCCCTTCTCGTAGATGAACTCGTGCCCAACCCAGTTCCAGCAACCGCTGACCTGACGGCACATGGAGTGGATGTGAACCCCCTCGCCGTAGTCAAAGTCCACGCTGAAGAAGTCATACATGTCGCCCGCGGGACGACGAGCCCGTCCCCCAAAGCCCACCGCACTAACGGGTGGGCGGCCACAAAACCAGTTGGCAATGTCAATGTTGTGCACGTGCTGCTCAACGAGGTGGTCGCCGGAGAGCGCAAGCCAGTTCTGCCAGGTCCGTATCAGGTCCTCAGCGCTCTGGGGGTTAATGGAACTGGTCTGAAACATGTGACCGATACAGAAGGAGACTCGACCCGCGTAGAGTTGGCCAAAGGATTTCTCAACCGCGAGGGCCTGGTGGGTCAGGATGAAGTTCCAATCATGACGCATCTCGGTGCCGGCGATGATGACGAGGCCTTTCTTCTTCGCCACCTCGCCCGCGGCAATGACCCGCCGGCAGCCGGGTGGGTCCACCGCCACAGGCTTTTCAATGAAGGCGTGCTTGCCCGCCTGGACCGCCGCCTCAAGATGCAGGGGACGGAAAAGCGGTGGTGTGGCCATCAACACAATTTCGGCCTCGGTCTCCAAAAGGGCCCGATAGGAGGTCGGACCGCCAAAACAGCGCTCCGGCGGTACGTTGAACTGCTTACCCGCCCGGAGCGCTCGCTCCTTGAAGTAGTCGGCGAGGGCAACCACCTTGACGTTGAAGCCAAGAATTTTGCCCGCTTCCAGGGCATCCACCACGGCCCCGCGTCCGCGCCCACCGCAACCGATGAGACCTATCTTGAAGGTTTTCTCCCCCCTCGCAGCGCTGAGAATGGTCGGGGTGCTGAACGCTACACCTGCACCCAACGCAGTTTGCAGGAAATCACGCCGGGAAAGTTTGGTCCGCTTCATCATTGTCACCTCCCAAAGGTCATTCTGCTTACCGCCATTCCCTTATCGTCTCCACCAGGGCCAGTAAGTTTTCGGGCGGGGTTGGGGAGACAATCTGATTGGAGCAGCCTACGACGATGCTGCCGCTGCGCTTCGCTTCCTCTAAACAGGAAAGGGTTTCCGCAATGACTTCCTCCTTGGTGCCCCGATGCAGAGTGTAAGAACTGATGTTGCCCAGCAGGGTCAAATGGGGAAACCGGGCGCGCAGTTGCCCTAAGTCCATTCCTGCGCGGCGGTCAATTTCGTAGAAGCCGTCCACTCCTGACCGGCCGAAAAGGTCATCGGCCACCGGCCAGAGGTTACCATCACTGGCGAAGAGGTGATAGACCCCCTGCTGCTGGCAGGCAGCCGAAATGCGTTCCAGCCGGGGCAGCATCAGTTCCCGAAAGGCACGGGGGGAGTAGAGGGGCCCCTCGTTGGAGGCGAAGTCACCGCCCCCGAAGAGGTAGCGAAACCCATGCGGCGCAAGGAAGGCGATGTTGCGTACCGCTCGTTCTACTTGCACGTCCAATAGTCGGGCGACCAAATCGGGCCGAGCCGCAACGGCCGCCAGCCAAATTTCCTCCCGCGGAATGCCTAACCCTACCCCTCCTACGCGCACCGCCCGCTCCTCCCCCCACAGGCGCTGGGCCCGAAAGGCAAAGCCAAAATTTTCCTCCCCCGGCTGGTAGTCCTCTACGGCCTTCTCCGCCGCCGCCACCTGCTTCTCCAAATCCGCGAAGGTGGGCTCCACCTTCGGCCCCCAGTCAATCACCTGGTAGAGTTCCGTCTCCGGGTCAAAGCGCCGCACTTGCCATTTTCCCTCCAGGTCGCCGTAGAGGAAGGTGTATTCGTCTATCCGCTGCCGAGGCTTTTCTGCCAACCGCCAGTAATCGGGGCGAATGAGGTCCTGGTCGAGGACTAAGGCCAAATCAAGGGCATCACGAAAGGAACGCTCCAAAAACTCCTGATGGGCCTCTTCGCCCTCCCACAGGGCTTGGGCCTCCCGCCATTGCTGAATGCCCCCACCCACATAGGCCTCCCGTCCAAGTAGTATGGAAGCAGCACGCGCGGAAAAACCAATGTGGTGGATAGGTACCCGGTCGGTTTCCCGATGGGCAAACGCTGCTTCCACCCGTTCCCTGGGAGACATAAGTATCCTCTCTTCCTTCCCGCAGTGGCTGTATCAGGGTAGAGGGAGGGCCTCTGGCCATTGATAGCCACCGATTTGGGGGTGGCTGAAGGGAACACTCACAGCGGCCAGGGACGCTGGCGCTTGCGTTCCCGCTCCTCGGCCCGGCCAAGCCACTCAACAGCGTGAACGAGCAGGGCCAGTTCGGCCTCGCTGGGCTCCACGTCCCGGTCGCGGGGGTCTAACCCCAACGCCAGTCCACAGGCCACATAGCGGCCCCTTCCCCACTCGCCGATGATGACTAAAGGTTTCTCCGCACTGCCCACCAGTACCGTACCCTTTTCGCCCGCCTGCAGCACAATGTGGTCGTAGTAGGTGTGCTCGTAGGTCTGGTCCAGAGCCAGGCCGGCCGTAATGGCATGTTCCTGAGCGATACGCCACTGTTTGGTTTCCTCGCGGGCAGCGCCTTGGGCTATTTCCGGCAGGATGGCCGGCAGGTCGCGGAAGCCGACGGCATCGTGGGTGACCAACAGACCCCCTCCTTGCTCCACAAAGGCCCGCAGGGCAGCTACCCATTCCCCGCGCGGACCCCGGCCGGGACGCGGTTGGGCTAAAATGAGCACCTCACATTGGCGTAGCGTTTCCTCGTCCAGGGTCCGCAGCAGGAAGGGCCGCACTCCCCGGACCCGCTGGAGGGCACGGTAAATTCCCCCGCTGCCGTAGCCCCGAGGCCAAATTCCCACTTTAATCCCCTTTCCCCGCGGCGGGCGATATTTGGCCTGTTCTGCCTCGTACACGGAGCGCGTGATAGTGGTCACCATTGGCCCCCGCACGAGGATGGGTTCGTACTCCCAAGAGCCCCGGCGGCGTCCCCTTCCGGCAAAAGCCAGGCGGAACCGTCCCGCCGGGAGGGTCAGATGCAATTCTTTCCTCTCCCCAACCAGAAGGCGAAGTTGGCCGAAGTTCAGTATCGGCTCATCGTTCGGGGCTCTCAGTTCCACCGCGCCCCGCACATAGGCCCATCGTTCTTCCCGGACCGGCGTGCGCTCCAGTTCTACGCTGACGGTGATGGGCTTGCCCTCCAAGTACCAGCGTCCGCCGTACTCCGGCAGGCCCGGCGGGAGGTGGAACTTCACCCGCGCCGCCAGGTGGGTTGGCCGGGCCGCAACTGCGGTTACCCCCCGATGCAAGGCTGGCAGGAACCTCTCCCCGAATTGGCTGCTGTGCTGGAAAATGACAAACCCATCCGCTCCGTATTGCCGGGCCAGATTGATTTGCTCTACCGTGCGGACAGGGTCGGGGTGCCGGAAGGCCCCAATGCCGATGTACAGCGGAACGCGTCCTGCTACCCACCCCGCCTGTCGCTGCACCCAGCGCACCAGACGGTCGTTGTTCGGAGTGTAGTCCATAGGGCAGACGAAATCCAAGTAACCTCGTTCAATCCACAGGCGCGTGTCCTGGCCGATGGACTCCCGACTGTCCGCCCAATCGGCAAACACCGCGGCTGAAATCTTGATGCGGGGCCGGATTTTGCGGGCCTCCTTGCTCACCGCGGCCACTAATTTGGTTATCTGCTCCCGGCGCCACCGGGCAAAAATCTGCCGGTACGGGCCAGTGATGACCTCCTCGGGCCAGTTCTGCACCTTTACCCCGGTCTCTTTCTCAAACCGCTGACGGGCCCCTTCGCTGTAGTCAGCGTTGGCATGAGGATAGCGGATGTAATCGAAGTGAATCCCATCTACATTGTAGTTGCGCACCACTTCCAGCATGGCGTCGCGTTCCAGGGCGAAATTGTCCGGGTGGGAGGGACTCAACCATTTGATTTCGTTCCCCTCGCGGTCCGCCTGCAAGCGGCCCTCGGCCCGCAGTTTTTGGACGAACTCCTCCGGCGCCGGCCCGAGGTTGTAGTTGACCTTCCACACGTGCAGTTCGAGGCCGTATTTCCGGCACCAGTAGAGGCATTCTGCAATCTGGTCGTAGGTAGCAGTTTGGGCAATGGGCAAATAGCGGCTGGGGTAATGGGCCACGCCGCCCCAGAGCATGTTGGGGAAAATGGCGTTGAAACCGTTCTCCGCCAAAACGCGAATGGTCTTTTCCCAGCCCCAGCCGGGCACGCCGTAGGCACTGTGAATCCAGGCTGCGCGTAGTTCCGGCCTGCGGCTGGGTTGGAGGGCATAAAAGGCGTTGGCCGCCTGCTGGGTCGCGCTCAGGGCTGTGTCCAGGGCCTGGGG
>DTZQ01000117.1 GCA_012961305.1 Armatimonadota bacterium
CCCCCCGCGTGCGGGGGGATAGAGGGGGGGGCATCCTGCATCCTGCAACTGCCGAGTTTCCCCGCTGCCCCACTAAGGGAGCAGGGCTTCCCTTCGGTTCGGGGGCAGGGTTATGCGCACCTCTCGGCCAGCATTGGCAAAGGCTAAGTCCACCCGAATATGTTCTGGGGGCAACAGAGCCTCAATTTTCTCCGCCCACTCGACAATGGTTACTCCCGGCCCCGGCAGGTACTCTTCCAGGCCGATGGCCAGGGCTTCTTCCACGGTTTCCAGCCGGTACACGTCCACATGAAACAGGGGCAGCCGTCCCCGGTACTCCCGCACCAGGACGAAAGAAGGACTGAGCACGGGAACCGTTATGTCCAACCCGCGGGCGAAACCTTGGGCAAAGCAGGTTTTGCCCACCCCCAAAGGGCCCACCAAGGCCCACACGTCGCCCCACTGGGCAGTTCGGCCCAATCGTTCGGCCAAAGACTGCAACTCTTCCGGGGAAGCGGTCTTCCACACACCCCAAGCCACTTTGTTCCTCTCAGGCATTTGCGCCCAGATGCAGAGAAAATTGGCAATTAAGGCAATGGGGCAATCTTCACCAGTACTAAGTGCTGAGGGACTCAGTACTCACGACTCAGTCCTCAGTCCTTTTTCCCGTTGCCCAATTGCCAAGTTGCTTTATACTGTCGTTTCCTTCTCCGCCGGAGAGAGACGGCGCAGGGCAACGAAGGCCAAAGGGGTCAACAGGGCATTGTATAAGGCTTCCCGCCATACAGTTGGCCACCAGTCGGCCAGTCCCACCTGCAGGGAGAGGACGAAGAAAATTCCCTCGCTGATGAACGTTCCCCCGCCAACGGTCAGGACGTGCACGACCCAATTTTCTTTGAAGAAGCGCTGGCCCACCAAACCGGCGAGGTAACCCGTAGTCGTGTGGCTGAGCAGGAAACTGCCCGGATAGAACCCCTGCAGGGCAAACAGCCACAGCCCTCCTCCGAACCCGGCCAACATTCCCAGGCGAGGACCGTAAAGCACCCCGGCGACTAAGGGCCAAATTAGCAGCAGGTCCGGCCGCACCTTTGCCGGCCAGAAGGCCAGCACGGCTACTTGCAATCCCGCGGCCAGAAAAAGGTGCAATCCCAGAACCAGCGTGGCCCAGGTCATTCTTCTTCCCCTCGCAGGGCTTCTCCTTGCAGCAGAACAAACACCTCCTCCAAGCGGTCAAAATCCACGTGGGGCTGAACCTTGGCCTCCAGGGAGGAATTGTAGTCATTGCGTTGCACGTCCGTCACCCGTCCGATGACAATGCCTTTGGGGAATACCCCGCCGAAGCCAGAGGAAATGACCGTATCCCCCACGCGCACATCGGCTTCCTTAGGCAGGTATTGCAGAGTGCAGAAATCCCGTCCTGTTCCCTTGCACACCCCCACCGCGCGGGAACGCTCCGGCTGCACCAGCGCACCTACACTGCTGCGGCGGTCGGTAATCAGCAGTACTTTGCAGGTGAACTTGGTTACCTCGTACACCTGGCCCACTAATCCTCCCTCGGCCTCCACAATGTCCCCCTCTTCCACTCCCTCCCGGCGGCCCACGTTGAGCATGAGGGTGTGAAACCAATTGCTCGGCCCTCGCCCGATGACCCGGGCTGTGAGGTGCCGTCCCCGGACATGTTCCTTCAGTTGCACCAACTTGCGCAGCCGCTGGACTTCGTACACATACTCCAGCAGTTCCTCGTTTTGGGCCCGCAACTGTTCCACTTGTGCCTGGAGGTGCAGATTTTCCGCATACAAGGTGCGCAGGCGTACCAGAAAGTCCCATCCCCGCCCCACGGCCCGGAGCACACTGGTCAGGGCCACCTGCAACGGATAGAGGGCCATGCTCAGTATGCCCTCTGGCCCAGCGGCCAGGTCAGTCTGCTGCGCCCGGGCGTGCCAGGCCACCAGTGCGCTGGTGAGGAGAATTAACACCAGCGCGGTCACCATTGTTTTCCGGCCGCGCCCCGGTCCCATGGCTTATCTCCGCTCATCCGACGGAAGCATTTCCAGAGGGTATTCTACCAAAAATCCGTAGAAATGTCAATGGGGAGGAAACAGCATCTCAATCCCGAGGAAATCAAGGGGGAAATTGAAGCAGGGCCCCGGCCCGCATAAGGCCCCGTTTCAGGGGACAAGGCTTTCCCCTGCCGTCGGTTGCCCTTCCTCTAAAGCCCTTGCTCTTCGTAATTGGGCAAACCTTTCTCCGCCAGTATGCGCTGGGCCTCTGGCGTGAGCAGAAATTCGATAAACTGCTTCCCGGCTTGAGGGTGCTTAGCCTCCTTTAACAAGCCGGCCTGGATTTTCACCTTCGGATAGGCCTCAGGCGGAATATCGGCGATGAAGCGATAGAAGTCGGAGCGGTTCTCCAGTTTCTCTGGCGCACTCTGGAAGGGGCAAGCGGAATAGTAAATTCCCGCGTCAACCATTTCGTAGAGCACATACTTCACAGCCTCGACCGCATGTCGGTGGTCTACAATCTTATCCTGCACACTTGCCCACAATCCCAGGTTCTTCAAGGCTTCCCGGGCGTAGTAGCCGACCGAGTTCTGCTCCGGGTCAGCGATGGCAATCTGCTTTACGGAAGGCTTAGCCAGGTCCTCAACGGATTCAATACCCGCCTTATTTCGGGCGGGGACGATGAGGGCCAATTTATAGGTGCCGAAGACCCGTACGCTCTCAGGAATGATGTAGCCTTCCTCAAGCATCTGCTTCATCTCCACCACTCCGGGCGTAATTAACACATCGGGCCGGGCACCCCGCCGAATCTGCTTCAGCAGATTGTCCGCATTCTCAAAGAAGTAGTCCACTTCAAGGCCTGTTTGTTCGGTAAAATGGGGCTTGAGGCTTTGAAGGGGGATAAGCATTCCACAGGGCACGAAAAGGTGGACTTGCTTCTTCCGCGGCTGGCTACAGCCTACCAGGATGAGCATCAGCAAGAAACTCATTAGCGGCCAAGGCTTTTTCATGCTCAACCTCGCGGATAAACTTCCTTCATTACCTGCACAAGGGCAGCTTCGAATTGCTCTGCCGTCCAATACACCCCCATGCGCTTCACAAACCGAACCTGCTGCCATTTGCCGTTCACAACGACCTCAAAATTGTTCCGGCCATTGATGAATACTCCGCCACACTCTAAGCCCCTCTGGCGCCACTTTTCATAACCTTCGTCGGTTCCGTAGCAGATGTAGACGAACTTGACTTTTCCCGGATAGCGCTGGGCCAAGGCTTCCAAGTAGTCAGCGATGAAGAACCCTTGGCGGCGAAAAGGATAATAGGCCTCAATCAGAATTCGCGGGCCTTGCGACTTGCGCAGGGCCAGTCCCACCCCAAAAGCAGCACTTACCACCATAACAACAGCTAAGAATCCGATAACCCGCTTCATCTATTCCCTCTCTGGACCCTTAAGGACAGACATTCCGAGTTCCTCGAGTTTCCCCTGTATTTCCTGACTGGTGACGAAATCCACGAACTTGCAGGCCATATCTCTATCCCTCGTGGAGGTTAGACAGGCGATGAGGCACTCTATTTGACCGTACTGCTCTGGTGGTATGCTCTCGACAAACTTCAGCGGACCTTTCGGCACTGCCTCCGGTGCGGTCACGAAAGGACAGGTCATCGAAGTAATGCTGGCTTGTGCTGTGCCATCCAGAATGAACCTCAAGCCCGCCGTAGCATCCTCGGAGAAAATTGTTTTCTGCTCCACCTTCTCCCACACGCCCCTGTTCTGGAGGATTTCTTTCGCATAGGCCCCCACTGAGTTATATTGGGGATCGGCCAACACAACCGCTTTAACCTGAGGCTGAGCCAGGTCTTCAACAGTTCTAAGACCAGCCGGATTGTCCCCCGCTACGATAAGGCCAAGCCTATAGGTCGCGAAAGGTTTCTTCGTGGACAGGTCAATCAGACCCGCAGCCTCCACAATGCTCATCTCAACGGGCCCGGGCGAAATGAAAATATCAGGCCGATGTCCCCTTTCGACAATGTCTTTGGCTATCCTCGCCGGCTTATCAAAACGGGTATCAAGGTCAACTCCCGGGTTTCTCTGTTCAAAAATTTTGGCTATTTCTTTGAATGGCAGCACCAGACCACAGGGAGCGTAAATTTGGAGTTTGGTCCTTTGGACAGGCGCAACCGCTTCCCGCCGGCCGCAACCTGGAGCCACAATCATCAACCCTAACGTTGCCAAGAGGAAACTCTTCATCCTGCCGATTCCGCAACGCGCACATCCAGACGGTCTTCATGGGAAAGGGTTGTAGATGGTTACGGCGGGGGAGGCATCTCTTCGGGCATCATAGGCGTTTCTTCTTCGCCTTCGGGTGCCTCTGGGGATACCGCGCCTTCTCGCATCATTTGCTCTTGCAATGCTTGCTCCTCCTCCACTGTAGGCACCTCGCCCGCTCCCCTCTTGGAGGAGGTTGCAAACCAGTAGATTA
>DTZQ01000118.1 GCA_012961305.1 Armatimonadota bacterium
ACTGGCTGGGGCGGCAGGATTCGAACCTGCGATCGAGGATCCAAAGTCCCCTGCCTTGCCACTTGGCTACGCCCCATTACTTTGGCCCGCATTTAGCCTTCAGCAATCAACCATTAACCGGCCTGAGTACTGACGGCCGAACGCTATTTATTATTGTACCGCAATTTTGGGAAATTGACAAGAGGATTTTTACACTTTTTAGCGAAAATCGGCAAGTGGGGGGTGAGTTGGCTAATTCGTGCGCGGAGAATGGGTGGAGTTGAATGAATGAAGAGCCAGAGAAAATCCTCTTTCCCGGAGCAGCGGTACTTTTGGTCCCTCCCGCCAGAATATCGCTCCTATCGCCGGGTGCAAGGGCCCTTGTTGGCCCTCTTGGGCTTGGTCACCGTAGGGACGATGGGTTACCACGTCCTGGAGAGTGCTTCCTGGCTGGATGCTCTGTACATGACGGTCATCACTTTGGCGACCGTCGGCTTCCGCGAAGTAGTGGAGGTCTCTACCCCGGGCAAGATATTTACCATCTTCCTCATTGTCTTTGGCGTGGCTATTGTGGGTTGGGCAGTGCGCAACCTGTTGGATTTTGCGGCCGATACGCAAGTTCATGCCTATCGTCGGAGGCGACGAATGCAAAAGCGAATTAACCACCTGCATGACCATTGCATCATTTGCGGATACGGGCGCACCGGACAGGAGGTCCTGCGCCAACTGCGGCGGGCAGGAGTGTCCTGTGTGGTGATAGATATGGACGGGGAACGGTTGGCTCCCCTGGGAGAAATGGACGTGCCCTATTTGGTAGGCGACGCCGCCAGCGAGGAGGTTCTCCTGGCGGCAGGCATCAAGCGGGCCCGGGGCCTTCTCGCCACTGCCTCGCCGGATGCCCAGAACGTTTTCATCGTGCTCACCGCGCGGGGCTTGAATCCCGACCTGTTCATTGCTGCTCGCTCCGTGCGGGAGGAGGACGAAACCAAACTGCGCCGGGCCGGAGCCGACCGGGTGGTTTCCGTGCACCTCTTAGGCGGGCGTCGTTTGGCCGCAGCCGTGCTGCGTCCGGCTGTGCTGGACTTTCTGGACCTGGTGATGCACGGGGAGGAGGTTGAATTCGTACTGGAAGAGTTTCGCATCAACGAAGTGTGCACCCTGTGCGGTCTGACCCTGCGCGAGGCCCAACTGCGAGAACGCTATGGGGTTACCGTGCTGGGCAAAAAGACCGCCGCCGGACAGTTCTACACCAACCCCACGCCAGAGATGAGCATTGAGCCGGGAGACACGCTGATTGTAGTGGGTACCACCCAAGGACTGGCCCATCTGCAACGGACTGCCCACCTGCGCCCCCTAATAGGGGGTCCGACCGAACCTGGTCAAGGAGAGTCAAACCTCGTCAAAAGGGAGAGGAGCAAGCCATGAAGCGTTCGGAAATCAATGCCTTGATGGAAGAAGCCCTGCGGTTTTTTGCCAAGCAGGGGTTCCACCTGCCGCCCTTTGCCTTCTGGACGCCGGAAGAATGGCAGCGAAAAGGGCCGGAGGCCGATGAAATTCGCCGCAACCGGTTGGGATGGGATTTGACCGATTTCGGCAGCGGCGACTTCCATCGGGTGGGATTGCTACTGTTTACCCTCCGCAACGGGAACGTAAAAGACCCGGCCAATCGGAAGCCCTACGCGGAGAAAATTATGATTGTGGAGGAAGGTCAGGTTACTCCCTGGCACTTCCACCAAACCAAAATTGAGGACATCATCAACCGCGGCGGCGGAGAGTTGGTCTTAGAACTCGCCAACGCTACGGAGGAGGGGAAACTGGCTGACACCCCGGTAACCGTTTCCACCGACGGCGTGGAGCGCACCGTGGAGGCCAGAGGCAAAATCGTCCTCCAGCCGGGCGAGAGCATAACCATTCCCCAGAGGTTGTACCACACCTTCTACGGTCGGGAAGGAGGGGGGAAGGTGTTGGTTGGCGAGGTCTCCTCCATCAACGACGACCAGACGGACAACTACTTTTTGGAGTCCGTGGGTCGTTTCCCGGCCATTGAGGAGGATGTGCCGCCGCTTTATCTGCTGTGTTTTGAGTATCCGACAGCATAGGAGGCCCCTTATGCAGTTGGGAATTTTGCTCAGCGGCACCGGTTACCTGGTGCCTTCGTGGGAACAGGGCTTCGCCGAGGCCCAAGCGATGGGTTACACCCACGTGGAACTGGCCGGCAACGATGTGAGTGGGCGAGGCGACAAACCCGATTTGGGAAAAGTGGAGGTGGAGGAGGCCCAGCGTATTGTGGCCCGGGCGCGAGATTGGGGTCTGAGCGTCTCTGCCATTCAGAGCCACCAGGGGTTCCTCCAAGCCGACCGGGCAGCCTTCGAGGCCGCGGTAGCCCACACCGCGCGCATGTTGGATTTGGCCGCCGCCTGTGG
>DTZQ01000119.1 GCA_012961305.1 Armatimonadota bacterium
CTCGAAATGGTGGGCCGTCTAGGATTTGAACCTAGGACCAAGGGATTATGAGTCCCCTGCTCTAACCGCTGAGCTAACGGCCCAGGTACTATAAATTATACCAGAGGAAAGCAGAGATGTCAAGAAAAATTCGTTTCACTCGAGGTAGCCTTCTAACTTCCGGCGACAACTGGGTTTGCGCAGTTTGCGGAGGGCTTTGGCTTCGATTTGGCGAATCCGCTCGCGGGTAACGTCAAAGTGCTTGCCCACTTCCTCCAGGGTACGGGGCCAGCCATCGTCGAGTCCGTAGCGCATTCGTAGCACGTCCCGCTCCTGGGGGGTCAAGGTGGCCAGTAAAGCCTCCAACTGCTCTCGTAGGACCAGGTTCGAGGCCATCTCCTCTGGCAAGGCCGCTTGGGTGTCTTCAATGAAGTCCCCCAAGTAACTATCTTCTTGCTCTCCTACGGGGGTTTCCAGGGACAAGGGTTCTGAGACCAGGCGTAGAATTTCACTGGCCCGTTCAACAGGCAAGTCAAGTTCCTGAGCCAATTCCTCCAAAGTAGGCTCCCGGCCCAGTTGCTGAACCAGTTCCCGCTTCGTTCGCAACAGGTGGTTAATGGTCTCCACCATGTGCACAGGGATGCGGATGGTACGGGCTTGGTCGGCAATGGCTCGGGTAATGGCTTGACGAATCCACCAAGTGGCATAGGTGCTGAACTTGTATCCTTTGCGGAAGTCGAACTTTTCCACCGCTCGGATGAGGCCAATATTGCCTTCCTGAATCAAATCTAAAAGACTCAAATTGCGACCCGTAAATTTTTTAGCGATGCTAACCACCAGTCGCAAATTGGCTTCGGTCAGCCGTTTCTTGGCTTCTTCATCGCCCTTTTCAATCCGGCGGGCCAGTTCAAGTTCCTCATCCGGACTCAGGAGTGGTACTTTGCCGATGTCCCGCAGGTACATCCGCACAGGGTCGTCTAAGGGGGTGCCTGCCAGACCCTCCTGGTCTTCCTCATACTCCGAGTCCGAAGCCTCTTCATCCATCAATAAATTCTCTGCCATGGGAGGGGGAACCAGATTTTCCAACTTGTCCACCACCACAATACCCTCAGCCGCAAAGGTCTGCAAAATGTCCTCCACCTGCTCCGCCGTTAAGTCCTCCTCCTCACAGAAACAATCACTTATTTCCTCGTAAGTGAGCACCCCGCGCTTACGCCCCCGGTCGAGCAGTTCCTGCATTTCTTTCAAGTCTCCCCACTCTTTGCCCATCTGACCTCACCCCTTTCCGCTAAAGAGTAGCCCAGCCACCTTTTCCTGATAAGTTTCCACCTGCCGACGCAGGGCCAGTGATTCGGCCAGCAGGTGAACTATTGCCGCCTGGTCACCGGCTTCTTCCTTATTTCTCAATTGGCGACCAATCTCCTGCAAACGGTTCCGCAGAGAATTCAATTTTATCTCCCCAACGAGGATTTCTACGCTGGTGAACTCTTCCTGCAAGTTTCCAAGCAAAATTTCGGCCAGGGTTCGCTGAACTTCCTCCGGCAGTTGAGCCAGTAGTTTCCGAGGGTCAACGCGGCCTGTCTGGTCATATTGCTCGTAAGCGGCGGCTACGATTTGTTGGTGTTCCGGCTCCTGAAAATCCCGGGGGGTCAACTCACTGCGCACCTGCTTGAGTACGTTTTCCTCCTGAAGCAGGACACTGAGCAGCCAGCGCTCACTTAGCCAAGTGCGCGAGCGCGCGGGCAGGGTAGGAGTTTTTTCCTCTGCCTCGGGGGAGGAACGCTTCCGCCGCTTCTTAGCCCCCTGGCGCTGGAACTGCCGCAGTTCCTCCCGCAGGGCTTCTTCGACCCGACCCACTCGTTCCAAATGCGGATAGCACCACCAGGTGGCTACATTTTTGAGATATTCTGCTTGGCGGAGGGGGCTTTTCACCTCAGCCAAAATGGGCACCAATTCGCGGACGATGGTTACCCGCTGGCTTTCCTCGTGCTGGCCATAGCGGGCAATAACCTGACGGAGGCGAAAATCCACCACCTCTAAAGCCCCATCTAAAAGCCGCCGGAAGGCTTCCACTCCCTCAGTGCGCAGGAACTCATCAGGGTCCTTTCCCCGGGGCAGAGTCACTATCCGCACCTCCAGGCCGACCTCCTCGAACAAAGCCATGCTGCGCAGGGCCGCCTTCACCCCTGCCGAATCCGCATCGTACACCAAAAACACCCGTGGGGTGTAGCGGCTGAGCACCCTTAAATGGTCTGCAGTTAAGGCTGTACCCAGAGAGGCCACGGTGTTGGTTAGGCCGAACTGATGGGCAGCAATGGCATCCAAATAACCCTCCACCAGGATTGCGGCCTCTGCTTCCCCAATGGCCCGGGCGGCCAAGTGCAAACCGTACAGAGTTCGGCTTTTGTCAAAGGCCGGCGTTTCGGGCGTATTCAGGTATTTGGGCGTTTGCTCCTCAGTCAGGGCCCGTCCTCCGAAGGCCACCACCCGGCCCTGGGGGTCGTGGATGGGAAAAATCAAGCGGTGGCGGAAGTAATCGTAATGGCCCCTCCCATCCCGACGGGGACGGGCCAAACCGGCCCGGGCAATTTCGGCCGGGGAGAAACCCTGTTGTTTCAAATAACCCGTCAGTGCCTCCCAAGAGTTGGGGGCATAGCCCAGCCGAAAGCGGGCTATGGTAACCTCGTCCAGGCCCCGCTGGGCCAGGTATTCGCGCCCCGCACAGCCCGCCTCTCCCCGCAGCATCCTTTGGTAGAAGCCCGCCGCGCATCGGTTGAGGTCGTAAATCCGCTCCCGCAGGGATGCCTTCCGCGCGGCCGCCCGCGAAGGAGTGAAATGCATTCCCAACCGCTGGGCCAACCGCTCTGCCGCTTCCGGGAAACTCAGATTTTCCATTAGTTGAAGGAAACGGAACACGTCCCCTCCCTCCTGGCAACCGAAGCAGTACCACATTTGCTTGGCCGGGCTAACCGTGAAGGAGGGCGCAGTATCCTCGTGAAAGGGACACAGGCCCCGATAATCCTTCCCCGCTTTGTGGAGAGGCACGTATTGTTCAATTACCTCCACAATGTCAGTGCGGTCGCGGATTTCCTCTTTTAAGCGTTCCCATTCCTCTTGGGCCACGACCTTGGTCCTCCACTGGCAAACTTGCTGACCAAGGCCTTAATTCTCACTTCCGTCCTCGATTCCTTCTTGGCCGGGAAAAATTCTGTCCCTCGCCGGCAGGGCGGCACCGGCGGAGTCCGGACTTTAGCCGGCTAAAGGGCCATCCTGGGGCTGCCCAGACCCGCTAAAGCGTTGGCTCCTTGCTAAATTGCACGGGAGATTTTTCCCGGGGAAGCAGTATGAGGGGGCTAAAGGGGACACCAAAGGCATAAAAAACGCCCTACCCAGCGGTAGGGCGTCATCCCTCCTGATAGCAAGGCAGAAATTTCCGGTGACTATTCCGGCAGGGTAATTACGATGGTGGTCACCTTCATATTACGGAAGGCGAAAGCAATGTTGTTGGTCTCGCGGTAGTAAACTATGGTGTCATCCCCCAAGGGCTCAATTTCGTCGGGATAACCATAGGCCAAGAGGACTTGCTTGAAGGTATCCCCCAGTTGGATGCCCTTGGCCGTTCGGGCTCCGTTCCACTTGCTACCGATGACCGAAATGGATTTGATGATGCCGTCCACATCAATGGTAAACTCGACACTTATATCAGGTTCAAACTCGTAAACCCAGACCACATCCCCCGGTTCACCTTCCGTGGGCTTGACTGTGGGAGCGCCTGGCGGACCGGCCCCAGGCATTCCCGGCATGCCAGGTAGCCCACCCATGCCGGCCATAGGAACACCTCCAGGGGGCATACCGCCCATTTCTTCCATCATTTCCGGCATACCACCTGGCAGTTCCATTTCCTCCATACCGCCCCCCAATTCCCCTTCCTCCCCCATGCCGGCCAGGGGCATCATTCCCCCAGAACCCATGCTACCATAGGGCGCGCCCGGGGGAGCCCCTGGGAATCCGGGCATCTGTGCGCCGGGAGCCATTCCTGGCATCCCCGGCATTTCGCCAAACTCTCCCCCCGGGGCCCCAGCAGGCGCGGCCTGGGGAGCCGCTGCTTCCTGACCGGGCCGAGTTATGCGGTGAGGAGTACCGTACATGCGCACCCGCAAAATCTCCAAAGCAAAGTTACCCAGCCGCATTCCAGCCAACTGGCGTTCCCGCACTTCTATTTCCCCTGACCGCTGGGCCCAGCCGGCCGTCTGCACCCCCCACCATCCAACCAGGCCTACCATCCCTGCCAGTAACCAGGTAAGATGTTTTCGTTGCTCGCACATGCCAACCCACTCCTTTCTCCAATAGGAGTTACACAGTTCCCACTGCGCAACTTCCCGCCGTGGCGGCGTGCTTGGCTTCGCCGGACCGGGGAAGGGAGACCGCTCCCCGGTCTTCCGTCTCCCCTCATCCACCTATGGGCTACCTTTATGGCGGCAATGCCTCACCTCTGATTGCCTTAGGAACCCTTCTCAACGGCGTAAGTTTTATCCCTATTTACCCCAAATGGGTAGATTTCAAACGCCTTTCCTTCATTCGACCCTTGTTTTAAGGATACCACATTCTCCCGAAAATGTCAACCTCTGGGCAGAAAAAATCTACGGGAGGAATCACCCCTCCGGCTACGAATCTGAAAGGAGGGAGAACAGCAATGTGCAATAGCCTGGCTCAGGCCGGTGGACTTTTGCTCCTGTTGCTGACTTTCCTCGCGGGCAGTGGTCCCAAAGGGATTCCACCGCCGTCTTCCTCCTGGGCCTTGGAGACGGGGGAGGGAAGGTTGGAGGAAATGCTGGCTGCCTGGCGGGAGGAAATTGCCAACCCGTCCTTTGCCGATGAGGATGATTTGAAGCAATATCATCGCCGTTTTGTACGCTGGCAGAAGGCCCTGGGGGAGGGGAGGGAAAAACCGGGGCAGGATTTCCCTTCCTTGGCCGAGTGGTTGGACCTGGCGGTAGTGTTTACCAGCCCTATTGACCCGCCGGGCGCAACGCATGAGGTAGTGAGTTTTGCCCACTCTCCTGACCCGGCGCTGGCCACTTTGCGGGAGAAAATACGCCTGCCAGTGCCTCCGGGCGGCGCGGTAGTGCGGTTATACCGGGGCTTGGAGGCCATGCCTCCTCCCATTCGGGTAATTTTCCAAGAGGCCCCAGAGGCTCGGGGATTTACGGTGCTGTGCCGCTACGTGGCCGTTAACACCCAACACTTACCGGCGCCAGTAGTGCGCGAAACAATTTCCCACGAGTTGGCCCATGCCTATCTCAAATCCTCCCTGGGTCTGGCCAGCAGTGAACTGCCCCGCTGGTTCCACGAGGGCTGTGCCCTGTACCTGTCCAACGCCCAGGGCCTTTACATTGCCCATCAGGGAACGACGACCCACATTTCCTACGCCCCGAAAGACTACAACGAGTATCGCCTGGCTTTTCGCTATTTGGAAGCCACCTATGGGCAGGATAGGCTATTTTCCTTTATTCGGACAGCGATGGAAAGTAGAACCGCCGAACAGGCCCTGCGGGAGACCACCGGCCTAAGTTCCTACCGGGAACTCCTCCGGCGCACGCACCGCTGGCACTTCTGGCAGGAGGCGAAAAGGTACGGTACGGCCACTTTAGGAATAATGGCCCTGATAGGTCTCCTTATTTGGCGGCATCGCCAGCGGCGGAAACAGGAGGTGGCCCAGGCGGAGGAAAAGTACGTCGCGGCCGTGGGGGAGGCTCAGCAGGCCATTGTGGATTTGCTCACCCGACCCGAATTACCTCCCGACCGGGTGGTGGAGAGTTGGGAGTCCCTTGGCATGGCTCGGGTGCGGGAGGGGGAAATGCTGTGGAAGGAAGGCCACAAGGAGACAGCTCAGGAGTGTTTGGAGGAGGTGTTGCGTGATTTCCCTCCGGACAGCCGTCCAGCGCAAGAGGCCCGCCGACTGCTGGAGGAAATGAAGGGAATTAGACTGTAGGGCCTCTGGAGCCTCCCACCCGACTATCGCTCTTCCATCACTATCGGTCGGGTGAGGAAATTGCCGATGTAAAGGGCCAGCATTAGGAACTTCAAGAACACGCTTAACCAGGCACCACCGAAGGCCTCCTCCAAAACATATCCCGCGGCTACAAACATGGCGTAGCGAACCCAGAGCACGATGAGCAGGACCGCAATCAAACCCTGTACCACAGTCCACAGGCGGTAGGGGAAGTCACGATTGACCACATACCAGCGAATCCACATGGGGGCCGATTGCAGCGCCACTCCTAACCAACCCATAATGCGTTGCCAAGAGAGGGAGGGAAATTGGCGGTAAACTATCAACCCGGCCCCAAAAATCCAAATCCAAATCATCAACACCCATACATTTTCATTGAACTCCCACTGCCAGGGTACGGCGGTGAGCCTTTCCACCGGGGTGAGTTCCTCCAAGGGAGGATGTACGAGCACCTTACACCGCCAGCAGACCCGGGCTGAAACGGGATTTGGGGCTCCGCAGACCGTACAGCGTACCGTTTCTTCTTCCGCGGCTCGCTCGGCAGTTACCCCGCCCACAGTTCCCGCGTGAACGAACCGGGGTGAGGGTTTCTCCACCGCCACTGGCTCAGCAGGGGTCTCACCCCTCGGCTCCTCCGCCGGGGGAGGGGCCGTAGGGGGTGGAGCGGTCGGTTTTTCCACCTGCAGGCTGGGTTCGGTCTCAGTCTCTTCCGCCAACTCCAAAGCGCCGGGGAACACAGCCTCCACTGCTTCTTTCAGTTCCCGCTCATCCACCACCGTAGGAGCAGTGGGAGGAGGAGCCTCCGGGGGAGGCTTCTCCGGAGCGCGTAAGGTTTCCTCGTCAGCAATGGTAGCCTCCAGCGGGGAAGGAGTAGGAGGAGCAGTTTCGGGCGGGGCAGTCTCCTCGCTGGGGGCAGTTACCTCGGCAATGGTTTCCGCTAAGGCTGGGCCGGCGGGAGGTTGTTCCTCCGGCGGAGGGGCTTCCGGCGTCGGCGGAGAAGGTTGGGCTTCCAGGTCAGCGATGGTAGCCTCCAGCGGAGAAGGCGCGCTGGGGGGAGCAGGGGTCGATTCCGGGATGACCAAGGTGGAGGGAACAGAGCCTTCTTCTGCGGAAGCGGCCAAGGCTTCCTGCAACACGCGACGCATCTCTGGGCGATGAGGTACGCCCGGTTCAAACTGTTCCGCAATTTCGACCTCTTCCCACGCTCGTTCCAACCATTGGCGGGCCTCTCGGCGTGCTTCCTCTGAACCCCAACCCCGTTCGCCCTGCAACTCGTGCCCGTAACGCATCAGGGCCGCCCCAATGTAGGCCCGGGCCAAACAGTCATGCAATCGCCCCTCCCAGGCGGCTAAGGGGGAATCAAGGGCCTCGTCCTGCCGTTCTTGACGCAAGGTCTGTAAATGGTTCAGAGCGGCTTGATAATCAGCGGCAGCGGCTAAAAACAGTTCGTCGTCGCGAGCATCGGCTGCCTGGTCACGTTTCTGCTCCCCGCTGGCCAACCTCCGCACCACTTCGACCGTCTGTTCATCCACACCCCAAGAGGACAGTTGGGCTTCCCGCAATTCCAAAGCCGTTTCCAAATCCGCCTGCAAACTGAGGGCTTCGGCATGACCAGGATTGAAATGCAAGGTCTGACGAACGTGCTCTTGCGCTCGCCGGGCTATTTCCAAAGCCTCATAGCAAGCCAGAGCCTCTGCGGGGGAAGGTCGCTCCTCCGGGATGCTCACTGCTTCAGCGCGAGCAGCATAGGCCTGGGCCAAGGCCCAGTGCAACTGCTCAGCCTGAGAGACAACATTTTGGTCGGGAAAAACCACCTCCAGTTCCGGCACTACCTTCAACAATTCTTCCCCCTGCTGTCGCCATTTTTCCCATTCCTCAGGGTCCTCAGGCGGAGGAGTGACTGCCTGGGCAATTGCTTGTTGGAACAGGGCCCAGAGATTTTCCCGTTCCGCTTCAGCCTCAGGACGGCCCGGTTCCAACTGCAGGCTGCGGGCCAAGCCAAAAAGTTGGTCCCCTACTCTCCCCGCAGCGGCCGCGGCCTCAGCCAGCCGGCGGTAAACCAAGGGATTGTCCGGCGCTTTACTTAAAGCATCCTGAAAGGCAGCCGCGGCCTCCTCCCGACCGAGACGGTACAAATTGGCTGCATAATCCAACAGCACTTCCAAATTTTGGGGTGCCAACTCCCGCGCAGAGCGGAAACTGGCGTCGGCATCCTCATATCTCTCTGCAGCAACATAAGCCCGCCCCAACTGATAGTAGGCCGCTGGCCAATCAGGAGCCATAGAAACTGCGGCTTCAAAAGCCACAATTGCCGCCTCTATCGCGCTGCGAGCCAGGGCATCCATGCCCGCCTGGTAAATCATTTCCACCTGGCTGTTAGGAGCCGGTGCAAAATCCTCTCCTGCCATGGTCCCCTCCCTTTTCCCGTACAGGGAAAATGTTCGCCACTTGTTGAACGATTCCTCCTGCTCGTATCTCTTCGGTTTCTAAAACGTGTAAAAAAGACAAACAGTTTCCAAAGGTGGTTTTTACTTGCGCTTGGATGGCAATTGTGGTATACTGTAAACAGCCGAAAACCCCGGATTGGGTGGAATTCCCTCCTCTTGCGCCGGGGGTAGACGGGGAGATTTCAGGCAACCGAGGGAATTTGGCTAAAGATAGGGAGGTGAAAACCTAATGCCAACGCGGAAGGGTTTCACGCTCATCGAATTGTTAGTGGTAATTGCCATTATAGCCATTCTGGCCGCCATCCTTTTCCCGGTCTTTGCCCGAGCCCGGGAGAAGGCGCGGATGTCGTCCTGCACCTCCAACCTCCGGCAGTTGGGCATGGCTTGTCTAATGTACGCTCAGGACTACGATGAAATGCTGCCGGTGGGTTACAGCGGCGGAAACTGGTGCGCAGTGGGGGCTTCTTGGCGACAGCGGGTAGTGCCCTACGTGAAAAACACGCAAATTTTCGTGTGTCCTTCCCGCTCCGACGGGGTGGTGCGGTGTCCTGCCGGGTCGCCTATCCCTCGCCTGGGTACCTACGGCATTAACTCCTACATAGGCGAAGTTGGCAGCGTAGGACTTACCCTGGCTGGCCTGCAGCAGCCGGCCGAGACCTTCCTGTTGGGGGAAAACAACGATGGGGACTGGGTGGTAGAGCCGCCCCAGGGCGTATGCTCCGATGCCATTTGGCCTTCCCCCGGCTGGGTGTATTTCCGCCATTTTGAGGGGGCAGTATGGGCTTACTGTGACGGCCATGCTAAATGGCTGAGCCGCAATGCCTCCCTGGAAAACGACTGCCGCCTTTGGCGCCGGTTTAAGTAGGGGGATGTCGGAGGTCGTCAGGGTTCAGATACAGTAACTGTAGCCCTTTGCCGACCGGGGGTGCGCAGGAGGAGCACTCCCGACGACCAGTCCCAACCTTTAGGCTTTTCTCCCCCCGCCAGCCAGGGGCTACCGTTGACGGTGATGGTTTTCACTCCCCTCAGGCCTCCCACTAAAGTTACCACTTCCTCCCTCTCGAGCGGCCCCAACTGGAACCGCCATCCTCCGGCCGTTGGCTCCGCCGTCTGCACCGGGGCCTCCGAGGTAAGGGTCACCCTGCCGCCGGGGCCCCTTAAAACCACCGTTTCCGGCACCCCTGGCCGGTCCAGCAGCCACTGTAGGGCCTCACTCAACGGTTCGCCGGCCGCAAGTTCGCCGCGGGGCCGTTCAGTCAACACGTCCCAGGCCTCCGGCAGCCCCCTCGTACCTTCAGGATGCTCCTGCCATTGCTGGAGGGCACAGCGAACGATGCCCTCGGCCAGGTCTCGCCAGGCAAAGGTGTCATCAAGGTCGCTCAGACGCAGCAGGGCACTGGCATAGTGCAGCCCTTCGACAGCGTGCAGACGGCCCTCCTCCAACCCCAGGGCTGGCAGGGTGCCGAAGGGCATGACTTCGCGCTGGGGAGACTTCCACAGGTAAACCAAGGCCAACCCCCGCTGGGCCCAGCAGCGAGCCTGCTCTTTGGCGGCTGGGTCTTCCCCCCAGTTGTAGGTGTCCAGGTAAGCCTCCATGGCCGCAGTTATGTCCCGCAGAGTCCGGCAGTACTGCGCCCGGGGGCTGGTTTCCAACCAGCGCCGTCCGAACCCCACCACTCGCCAGAGGTTTTCCTTGCCCGTCCACAGGGCATAGCGCGTCAAGGCCGCGAGCCTCTCGGCAGTTACCGGCCAGGAACCGTCCTCCCGTACGGTGGACAGAATTGCTTTCGCTTGCCGTTGCACGCGGGAGAAACGGTCTAATAGACGGGGTGGGGTGGGCAACAAAGGCAACCATTCTTCGTAACGACGAGGGAGAGACGGCATCCGAGGCAGGCCGAAACGGTCGGGGTATAGCCGCAGGGCGGCGAAAACTTCCCTGCCGGGCAGGGCGAAAAAAACGGCCCGCAACTGCAGTCGCTGGCCTGCCCGAACGGGATAAGGGTCGAAAGCCTGGGCCCGATTTTCGGCCACCCATTCCGGGACGGTGGGCACGAACAGGCCCAAAACCGAATGGGCAGTCCCGGCAGAACCGCGGAAGGGGGCAAAGTAGGCCAGGGGCAGGGAGTTCTGGCCGTCCCATTTCTGACGCGGAGACCACATCAGCCCCACTACGAACCCGGAAGGGGCGGGCGAGAACTGGCCCCTGACGGGAGGACCTTGGCTATCGGCCAGTCCCGCGCTCTCGGCCCCCTGTTCCGAGTTCCTCCCCAAATACACGGCCATTAGAGGCACGGTGATTTTGTAGGGATGGGGAACCCGAAAGGGAGCCATTTCGCGGCCGGTCAGCAGTTCGAGGCCCGGCAGGAGGGCGGTGTGGGAGTTGCTTTTCCATCCTTCACCTACGTAGAACCACGGCCCCCGCCAAGCCAACAATTCGCCCTCCTCTTGACTGCTAACGGCATAGGTGAGTTCGACGGTATGGCTAATAGGGGTCAGGCGGAACTCCCAGGTGCATTCCCATAGGTTGCCGGTCATATCGCGGCTGCGGCCCAGGAGCACCAGACCAATGGGCCGATGCCGCTCCCGAAGGGGAGCGAGGGTTTGGGGAAAGGCAAAGTGAGGCAGGCCCCGTCCCGCCCGGTCGGGCACCACGAAAAGCATCAATGGCTGGCTGGCGGCCACCAGTTCCCACCCATTTCTCCCGCGGGCATACACCAACAGGGGCCCGTAGCCGTAGGAGTTCCTTAGGAACATCAGCCGCAAGTGGGCATTTTCCAGCACTGCTGCCCGCCACCCTACGGAGTACACCCGCACTTCCTCCGCCGCTGAAGAGGGGAGTTCTGGCGGGGGCCAACTGACTGCCAATTGCACCTGCCGCTGCGTCCGTGCTGGCCCGCTCTGGGCCAACAACTGGGTCAGGTACAGCCCCGGCCGGGTGGCCCGCACCGGCCATTGGAGTTCGACCTGTTCCTGAACTCCCAAACGCGGCACCAAGCGACGAGGTTCAGCGTCCCGAAGTTCCAGGCCGTGGGGCACGATGAAAGCCGTTTCGATGTCCGACAGGGCCTCCGCACCGGTGTTGCGCAGCCTGGCCGTCAACTCGAACTCCTGGCCGACGTAGAGGACCGCGCGGCTGGTCTCCACCTCCCGGAACTCCAGGCCGACTGCTCCCAACCCCGGCGGGCAGAGGAGCATGGTCAACCAAAGGGCTATTCTTAGCATCGGTGTTCCGTAACCGTTCACCTCGCCATCGCGCCTACGCCCGCGGATGCGCCCGCTGGTAAACCTCCCGCAGGTGTTCACGGGTGACGTGGGTGTAAATTTGGGTGGTGGCGATGTCCGCATGGCCAAGCATTTCCTGAATGGAGCGCAGGTCGGCGCCTCCCTCCAAAAGGTGGGTAGCGAAGGTGTGCCGGAAGGTGTGAGGGGTGACGTTTTTGCGCAGCCCGGCCTGGCGAACGTAGCGCTTCACCAACTTCCAAAAGCCGGTGCGGGTGAAGCCGTACCCGCGATTGGTCAGAAACAGCGTGTCGTCGCTGTGGGGCCGAACGTACAGGGGCCGGACGTTGCGCACGTACAGCAAAAGCGCGTCGAAGGCGAGTTCCCCGATGGGCACCAGCCGTTCCTTCCGACCTTTGCCGGTGCAGCGCAAGAAACGCACGTCGGCCAGCACATCCCGCAGGCGC
>DTZQ01000120.1 GCA_012961305.1 Armatimonadota bacterium
CCCTGCGCGAGGGCCAGGGGCAAATAACTTTGGTCACCCCCAGCGGAGGGGGAGAATACATGCTCATCCTCTACTCCCTCAGCCGCAAGCCTGGAACCGTGTCCTTTACTCTGCAAATCACTGCGGCAGGGGGCAAAAGGCTCCGCCAGCCGGGCTCCCACCTGTCCCCTCTGCCGGGTCAGGCCCTTGGGGGAATACAGAAGCCCTCTCTCTTTCGGGGGCAGAAGTTTTGCTTCCACCCTCCTCCGGAGCATTCCGGAACTGCCCGGGTGCCCTTTTTGCTTCCGCGCAGGACGCAGAATTTGACCGTGCCGGCTCCCTGTGGCCCTGACGCTCCGGCTACTTTGACCGTCCGCCAGGTTCATCGGGGCCTTTTCCACCATTTGCTGGTGGCGGAGAACGTCGAGCCGAAGGCTTTTCCGGAAGAAATGGCCGTGGTGCTGGGACAGACCTTCGACCAGCAGGTGTATCCGACCCTGACCAAACTGCTGGGCGCGCCGTCGGATTTGGACCACAACGGGCGCGTGTTGTTGGTGTTCACTCCTCTGCTCAACGAGTGGGGTTACAATGGGGCCTTCTGTGTACAAGATTTGCTGTTCCCCAAAACGGGCCAACCGCAGGAAGTGCTGTATTTTCGGCTCCCCCAAGGCCCGTCCGAGGTGGATTTTCTGTGCGGGATGATGGGCCACGAATTGACCCATCTGATACACGTTACCCAACGGCTGCGCCGGGGACTGGCGGCAGAGGAACTGTGGCTGATGGAAGGCCTGGCGGCAGTGGGGCAGGACTTGGCCGGCTTCCCGCATTCCAACATGACCCGGGTTAAGGCTTACTTGCAAGCCCCGCCGCGCTTTTCCATTCTCAACTTGGATTTGAGCGAAGGCGGGCGGGGAGGACTCTACCTCTTCCTGCGCTACTTGGTGGACCGTTTCGGCACCCGTCTGCTGGCCCGGCTGGTGCGGGGCGAAAACACGGGCGTGTGGAACGTGGAAGCGGCGACCGGGATGCCCTTTGCGGACCTGTTCCGCGATTGGGCAGCTGCGGTCTACTTGACCAATTTGCCAATAACCACCCAACCGCCGTATCAATTTACCTCTTCACCCGCCGGGACGGAAAAGGCAGGTGAAGCCCCTTGGCCAGCCGAAACCATACTGGCCCTGTCGGCTTTGCCCTTCTGCGGCCAAGTTGCCCGGGGAGGAGTGCACTACTTACGCGTGGTTGTTCCGTCCTCCAACGGGGTAACCTTGACCCTGGAGACTGCGGCAGACAGCGGTCTGCGCTGGGCTGGGGGACGCCTCAGTGGCGAACGATGAGGCTGGCCGAGCAAAGTGAAGCGAATAATGCGGTAAGAAAATCCTACCGTAAGGAGGATTGGGACTGGCGAGAGGGAATGTTCTCCCAAGGGAGAAAAGGTTTATGTTTCGGGGAAGCGGAAAAAGGATAAAATGGACCTGGTTAGGGATGGTATTCCTTTGCGGCCTGGGGTTTGGACCGGATGGGGAGGTTCCTGCCGGGCGGGGTTTCTACCCCCATGGCATTTGGGGCGAGTATTTCGACGACTTGGATGCGGCGGGAAGGCTTGGCCAACCTCCCCCCAGTTCGCCCTTCACCCGTTTCGTTTTTCGCCGTTTAGACCCTGCCATTGATTTCGTCTGGAGCGAAGTCCGTTCCCCGGCGCCGAACCTGGGCCCGGAATATTGGAGTGCCCGCTTCACCGGCCGCCTGCGGGTTCCCGAAACAGCAGATTACGTTTTTTCTCTGGAACAGTTGGACGATGCCGGACGACTATATATTGATGGCGAACTTGTCCTGGATGCTTGGCGTATTCAGGCCCCCTGGGTCCATTACAGCCGTCCGGTACACCTGCAGGAAGGAATTCACGAGGTAGTGGTGGAATATCACCAGGGACCAGGGCCGGAAGGGGCCATTCGCCTGTGTTGGTTTTCGCCCACCCGGCCCAAGGAATTGGTGTCCTTCCTGGACGGCGTACAGGCCGAATATTTCGAGGACCCGAATGCGGACAATTACACTATCGGTCAGCCCCCACCGGGCCCGTGTTTTACGGAGCGCGTGCTGACCCGCCGGGAGGAGGTGATTGACTTCCATTGGGGGCCGACGCCCCACCCGGACATTGATGCCATTTACTGGAGTGTGCGCTGGCAGGGAAGTCTGTTAGTGCCCAAAAGCGAGCGGTACACGTTTTATTTGGAGAATCTGGACGACGCCGGGCGGCTGTACGTGGATGGCCGGCGGGTGATTAACGCCTGGCGTTTGCAGCAGGTGGAGAGGGTGAGCAGCCGGCCCATTTTCTTGGAGGCGGGCTTGCATGATATTTGTGTGGAGTTTCAGCAGGGTGAGCCACCTGCGGCCTCCATTAGATTGTGTTGGAGTTCTCCCTCCCTGCCCAAAGAAGTTATCCCTCCCGCCGGCCGTCCCGGGGCGGGAGGATAGATTATTGCGCTGCCGAGACCCAGAGTTCACGGTAATAATCGTCGTAACTACTCAGCCGGTTCAACCTGATTGAC
>DTZQ01000121.1 GCA_012961305.1 Armatimonadota bacterium
CGGAGCGGCCCTGGGCATTGCTTTGTTCCCCATCGTCTCCGTGTTGGCCGCCCAGGGAAGGAGGGAGGAGTTTCGGCGGCAGATGGAGACCACTTTGCGCCTGGCCCTGCTGTGTGCTCTCCCCTCCGCCGTGGCCCTGACTGTGCTGCGCCGGCCCATCATTGGAGCCCTCTACGGCTACGGCAAAATGGGCGGAGCAGACGTGGAGGCGGTGGCTGCCCTTCTGCCCATCTTCGCCCTTAGCGTGGTGCCCATTACCCTGCAAGCGTTAGTCACCCGCGGCTTCTACGCCCTGAAGGACACCCTGACCCCGGTGAAAGTGGGGGCCATCGCGGTGTTGGTAGGAGTGGGACTGAACTTCGGCCTGGGTTGGCTCTTAGGCCTGCCGGGAGTGGCTCTGGCCTTGGCCCTCACCACGGTGCTCAACCTCACGGGACTGCTCTGGCTCTATGGACGGCGGATTGGCTGGTGCGACGGCCGGGGAATGAGGCGGTTGGTGGGTTTGGCGGCGGGAGGAAGTGGCCTTTTGGCCCTCGTTGCCTGGCTGGTGACCATCTTGGCCCAAAACTGGCTGGGCCAGCCGCGGGGGCTGCTCAGTTTCCTGCCCCTGCTGGCGGGAGGGGTAGCGGGCGGAGGAGTGTACGTCCTGCTGCTGCGGGCCTGGCAGGTGCCGGAGTGGGCCCTGCTCACCGACCTCCTCCGACAACTGCTCTCTCGGCTGCGGGGAACGAAAGGTGCCTAATCCGCACCCCTCCCCCAAGGCGGGGAAGGCTTCTGCATGGCCTGAACTAATTCACGTAATCGCCGCTCGACGTCAGTCGCTCGGGGAGCCTCCAGCACCACGCCTACCAAGTTCTGCGCCCGACAAATCCCCAGGTTCTTTTCCCCTTGACGGGCGAGAAAGCCCCCAAAAGGAGGAGGAAGGGAAAGACGCCGCATCCCCTCAAAGGTCTGACGCCAGGCCTCCACCACCTGAACAGGTGTCTGAACCGAAGGGTAGCGCAAGAGCAAAAGGCGGCTGGAAGGTTTCTGATAGACAGCAAAAACGGCCTCGCTCCGCTGGTCCAGAAGAAAGAGGTTGCGCGGGTGGAACCATAAAGCATCGAGGGCGAACTTGCCGTGGAAATACTTGGCGCTGTGCTTCACGTAACCGGCAGGGGGCAAATAGCGAAGGAGGTCTGGCAGATTACCAGGCCGGGAAATCTTTCCTTCCAATGTGCGCCCTAACGCCACCAGTGCGTCCTCTGGCAGCCGCTTGGGAGCCTCAGTGAACAGAACTGCCGTGTAGTGGTCCTTCCAGAAAATCAACTCCCCCGGAGTAAGGCTGGCCCAATGGGTGAATTTGAGGAAGCGGTGGGAAGGGTCGCGCTTCAGGCTGTACAGGCCAAAGGCGTTGGCGCTGGTGCCCAGGTCATAGAGTTCTACTTTAACCCCCACCCCTGTCAGGTACGTGTACTCGGCCACGCCCAGCAAGCGAAAGCCACATGCTTTGGGAACCTCCGCCGCACCGTCCAGGTAGGCGTAAACCTCATCCCCTGCATAAAAGCGCGGTTGCGCTTTCAACCGCCAACCAGTTGCCGGCCCACCCGCCAAGAGTACCTGCTCCATCTCCCCTTGCGAGCGCTGGAGCAGAGAAGATGGCAGTTCTGCCGCTTGGCCGCCGCAGACGCAAAGGAGCATTCCCCACCAACCGAAGCACTTCCAGAGTTTGCCTCTCCCTTGCATGTCCTTAAACCTTCAACTCCTTGACTTCGATGCGGGAGCGGTCGCTGATGCCCGCATGGTATCGGGTATCGGCCAAAATCCGATGGCGGTCAGGAGGGATATTGCCATGGGTACGGCAGTTCCGCAAGTAAACCTCCAAGGCTACCACATCCACGGCCACAGGGTCAGTGCCGAAGAGGAGGCTTTGCTGATAGAATTGAGGCCCCCGGGTGGTCTCGCCGAAGCGGAGCGCATCCACGATGATGAGATGGCGCAAATGGCCAAACTCCGAGCGCAGCACCGAACCAGCCGTTTCCATGGCGTTGGGATGGTAATTGCTGACGTGCACTTTGGACAGGGTGGCGTAATGCTTTACCACCCCGGAGACACCCGCCACGGTGTGGCTTTTGAGGGTGGGGGTCATTACGATGGTGGTGAAAGGGTGGCGCTGGAAACGACCGGGAAAGGTGTACACCTTGCCGTCCATGAGGTCCGCCGGCAGGGCGACCTGTTGCAAGCCCCGGCGCACCGCTTCTACCCACCGCTGGGGGTCCAAAGCACAGTAGGTCAGTTTGAAGGACTGGGGTTTAGCGCTGGCAATACCTTTGGCCACCTCTACCACCACTTGGGGTACATTCAGCAGCCAGGTTCCCGCGTCAACTAACGCCACGCGGTCGGTGGGCCGGATGAAGGTGCGCCAGGCCTCCTTAACCTCTGGCTTGCCGGCCAGTTCCGTAATCCCGCGCTCCAGCATACGGCGCAGGGCCCCCACGCTGAGGTGGCGTTCATCCTTCATCACCCCGTCGCAGGTAACGATGACCACTTTCGCCTTGGGCCTTTCCGCTGTTAAAGCCTCCTTCAACGCTGTCCCTGTCAGCGCGATTCCACCGCCCGCCAGAATCGCGCGCTGCAGAAATTCCCGCCGGGTCCAAGAATTGGACTTGGACATGGTTCTCCTCCTTCCAAGGTCAATTTGGGCCTCTACGGTAACCGTTCGGGTCCC
>DTZQ01000122.1 GCA_012961305.1 Armatimonadota bacterium
GCGGTGGTGGCCGACGTGAAGGTGCTGCGGGCTGCGCCGGGGGAAATGACCGCCGCCGGTCTGGGCGACCTGCTCTCCAAACCGGTGTCTCAGGCCGATTGGCGGCTGGCCCACCTGATTTGGGGGGAGTATTTCTGTGACCTGCCGCGGCTGTTGGGAGAGGACCTGGAGCCGCTGTATTTGGGCCATCCCGAAGCCTTTGCCCAGGGGAACTCGGAAGCCATCGCTGCCCTGACGGAGGCTTTGCTTTACTCCGGGATTTCCATGGTCTTAGCCGGCAGTTCGGCCCCGGCCTCGGGCGGAGAGCACTTGATTTCCCACTGCTTGGACATGCGAGCGGCCTTCATGGGCCGGGAACCGTCCCTGCATGGGGCCCAGGTAGGCGTGGCTACTTTGGTGATGGCGGCCCTGTACGAGCGGCTGTTGCAACTGACCCGGAAAGATTTGAAACCTCCTGCGGTTCGCCCCTGGGCCGACTGGGAACGAGACCTACGAACTTTCTACGGACCTTTGGGAACGGAGGTAGCAACTGAGTTCAGGCGCAAATACCTGCCCTCGGAGGGAGCAGCGGCACGGTTTCGCTGGCTAATTGAGCACTGGGAGGAAATACAGGCGGCGGTGAGGCTTACCTTTCGCCCCCCTGGGGAACTGCGAGCCTGGCTGCGGGCGGCTGGAGCCCCAACCACCAGCGGGGAATTGGGGATAACGGCCTCCGAGTTTCGGGCCACTGTACTGCACGCTCGGGAGATACGGGCCCGTTACACGGGACTGGACTTGGCCTACGAGGTGGGTTTGCTACCTGAAGCCTTAGACGAGGTGCTGAGGGCCAGCGGGGTTTTGCCCTAAGGCTATCCAGTTTCTCCTGACAAGCGGGCCAGTTCATCCCGCAGCCGGGCAGCGCGTTCGTAGTCTTCCTGCTCGACGGCTTCCTCCAACAGCCTTTCCAACCGCTCGCGCCGACTTAGGGGACGATGGGCTTGGATTTCATCCGCTCGCTGTTGAAGGGACTGCAGTTCCCGGGATTCGGGTATCAAATCGGGCCGGCTATGACGGCGGAAGAACTCCCTAATGGCCTCCATCCCTTCCTCCAAAAGAGCCAAAGCCTTCTTGTACTGCTGCTGCGCCACCGCCGCCTCGGCCCGGGCCCGGGTATGCATCATAATCACGTAAGGTCGGTACTGTTCCAGCGACCAGCGGTCCTCCTCTTCCTCCGCATATTCCCATATCAAGTCGAACACCTTCAAGTTGCGGGTGGTGTCCCGTTCCACCAACTCGAACTCGCCCAGATGGAACAGGCTCAGGTAACGGTAGTAGTATTGAAGGGCCTCCTGACGCAGCAAATCGCAATCCTCGGGAGTGAGCACAAAACCCTCCTCGCTGCCGTGCTGGGCGCGATAGGTTTCCAACTGGTCCAGATAGTACTCCAACAGGGATTCATAGCCATAAGGCCGTTTGCCGTCCGGACGGCCATGCAGTTCCATCTGCATAAGGCCCAGGTCAATGCGCATTTGTACTTTGCGCCGCCCGTCCTGGCCCATAATCATGCGCACGGAAATCTCCTCCGGGCTATATTCCCAAGTGCGCAAAATGTGACTTATGTCATGGCTTCTCATGGCTTTTATCCTTCTCCCCAACCTAACACCTACGCCCCCATCTCTTCACCTCATTGCTCCGCTCCGATGACCAGTTACCTCTCTGTGTTTTCCAGGTACTATTTCGCCAAAAGGAAGGATTTTCCTCCCACTGGCATCAAATTAGCCGGTCCGCAGCGAATTCCTTTTGACTCCCGCCAGGAAGGGAACCATCCGAGAGGAGGCCGCAGGGTGGGGGAATTCCACCTTTTACTCCAACCCAAAATACTCCCGGTAGGCAGACAGGTAGGCCCAGAAGTTCTTTGGGGGAATGTCCTCATGGATGCAGTTGCTGGACATGAGGATATGCCCGCCATGGTTTCGGCCCTGGTCCAAGCACGCAAACACGGCTTTCTGCACCTCAGCGGGCGTGCCCCGAGTGAGCAGAAAGCGCACGTCTAAGTTGCCGATAAAAGTAATGCGCTCCCCGTAGCGGGCCTTCAACTTCGCCAAATCCATTCCGGCTGCACAGTCAATTTCCTCATAGCCGTCCACCCCAGCGGTGAGCAGGAAGTCGTCCAGCACCGACCAGAGGTTGCCGTCGGAGGCATTGGTGACGAACACCCCGCAGGAGTGGAGGGCTTCAGCCTGGTTGCGCAGGCGCACGGCGATAAAATGGCGGTAGTCAGGCGGGGAAATCAGGGGGCCCAAGTCGCTGGCAAAATCCCCGCCTAAGGCAATGATGTCCGCTCCCAGTTCCACCGCCCGTACAGCCAGGCGAATGCCCTCTTCGCTGCGCCGCTCGTAGAATGCATGCAGCAAATCCGGCCGCTCGCGAAACCAGCGGAACATGTACTCCGGCAGCGTGGCCACTCCCATCGTGTAGCAAGCAGTGAACACCGCCAGGTCCAGACCCCGCTCGGCCAGAATGCGCTTGCCGTGCCGCAGCACCGCAAATCGGCTTTCGTCCAGTGGCGGTGGAGTCCATTCGGCCTCCAAAGACCGCACCAGCGCCGCTTCCCGGTCTTCATCGGGGCTTCCACCGCCATGCCCAGAGGCCGGCCAGGTTTTCACCCAAGGGTTGCCCGGTCGGAACTCTTGAATCACGTTCCCCACCCGCCAAGTGTGCGCGCCGATTTTGACGGGGCGGGGGGAGTCTTCCGGCGGGTTCAGGGGCAAACAAACCATATCGAAGCCGCAAATTTCGGCCACTTCGACGATGTCCCGCGCCGTCTGTTCCATCAGCCCCGCCCAATCGCCGGCAGCCAGCCGCTCCATTCGGTACTCGGGGTCTACCGCTGCGTGCGGCCGGCCCAACAGCCAGTTAGCGGTCGGCAGTTTGATGAGTTTCTCGAACAGCGGCGTGCGGTCGGGTTCCTGGTGGCGGAATGCCACCAGCACTCGCTCCCGTCCGGTCATGAGGATTACCTTTCCTACCGTTCGACCACGGTTTCCAAACCGGCGGCCTCCACTACGGCTCTGAGGGCCTCCAGTTCGGCCTCGTCGGGTGGTTGCGTGTCCCGTAAGGGATATTCCCTATCCAACCGTGCCCACTTGGACTCCCCCAGGCGGTGGTAGGGCAGCAGTTCCACCTGTTGCACGTTGGGCAGAGAGGCCACGAAAGCGGCCAGGGCCTGCAGGTTCTCCCGGTCGGCAGTGTAGCCCGGAATGACTGGCACCCGGATGATGAGCGGCAAGTTATGTTGGGCCAAGCGGCGCAGATTCTCGTGAATGAGGCAATTGTCCACGCCGATGACTTCCCGATGTCGGGCGGGGTCCATAATTTTCAAGTCGTAGAGCACCAAATCGGTGTAGGCCAGGGCGGCCTCTAACACTTCCGGGGAGGCGTGGCCGCAAGTGTCCAGAGCGGTGTGCAGGCCTGCCGTCCGCGAGGCTTGCAGGAGGGCCAGGAGAAACTCCGGCTGGGCCAGCGGTTCCCCTCCGGAGAAAGTCACTCCGCCGCCAGAGGTTTCGTAGAAAGGTCGGTCCTTCTCCACCTCCTCCAGCACCTCGGCCACCGTCACTTCCCGGCCATTGAGCATCAGGGCCTCGGCGAAACAAACTTCGGTACATTGGCCACAATTGGTACAGCGGGCCCGCTGAATGCGGCGCGGGTTGTTCAACTCCAGGGCCCCCTCCACCGGGCACGCCTCCACACATGCCCCACACCCGATGCACCGCTCCGGGAAAAACACCAATTGTGGCTCCCGGTGCCTGCCCTCCGGGTTGTGACACCAAGGACAGCGCAGCGGGCAGCCCTTCAGAAAAACGGTCGTGCGAATGCCCGGCCCATCGTGGATGGCGAAACGTTTAAGGTCGAAAATAACCCCGCGCACCATCTTTTCCCCTGAATCTCCACCTCTGTTCGGGCGATAATTTCGTCCGGGAGGTTCTTTGCCAGCAGAGTAAAGTACGCGCTGTAGCCTCCCCGCCTTACACCAGGGCCCGATGGGTACGGCGCAGGGTCTCCACAACCGGCAGGCCCCGGGGACAGGCTTGCTCGCAGAGGCCACATTCGTCACAGGTGGCCGCCGTGCAGGAGGCAGGCAGGCGAGCGTACAGGGCGACTGCCAGGTCGCCATCGCCCCGCTCCAAGTAGTGGTGGGCCCGCATAATTTCGCCCACCGCCACTCCCCGGGGGCAGACCTCGCAGGCCCCGCACAGAGAGCACAACGGCCCCGCAGCCGTTAAATAGCGCTCAAGCAGTTCTTCCTCCTGCCGAGACATCCGCTGGCGGGCCAACTCCAGGTTCCGCTGCACCTCTTGAAACGTGCCCATGCCGATAAGCAAAGTGTCCACGTTCGGATTGGCCAGCAGGCTCTTCTGGGCCGCGGCTACCACCTCTGGCCGCCGGCGGTCCACCCCTTGCATGGCCTTCATGACCATAAAGCCCATGTTATGCTGCTTTTTGGCCTGCTCCAAAAGGGGATTGAGTTCTTCTCGATTGGAGAGGTTGTAGGCCACCAGCATAACGTCGAAGAAGCCCAACTTGATGGCTTCCCTCATCACCGCCGCCTGATTCTTGTGACAGGCAAACCCGGCGAAGCGGATTTTCCCTGCGCGCTTCAGGGCCGCGAAGGCCTCCGGCCAGCGGGGGTTGCGAATTTCCCTCACGCTGTGCGCAGGCGGGACGAGGATGTCCACCCGGTCGGTGTTCAGCGTGCGCAAGTGCTGGTCAATGCCCCTCTCAGGCGCGGCCTTTAGGGCCAGATATACCTTGTCCCGCTTGGTCTTCATCACCTCGCCGAAGACCTGAATGCTGCGACCTCTCAGGTAGCCGGGAGAGGTGTGAATTAAGTTAATGCCCCGGTCAATGGCCGCATCCAGAATCCGCCGGTCCTGGGTTTTGAGGCCGCCGTAGGAGACCACGGTGACCTTCAATCCGGTCCGACCCAAAGTACGCTTGCGCAGTTCCCCTTCGGACGCTTCGGCCAACGATTCCCAACGGTCCAGGGCTACCCCACTGGCTAAAGTCACCGCTGCCAGAGACGCGCCCTTCAGAAACTCTCGCCGCGTCCAACCGCCGCGGGTTTCCCCCCGACTTTCATCCCGATAATTACCCATTATGGCACTCCTTTTGTTTTTGCCGCGTTGAATGAACGCCACAAATGCCCTGTCAAGTGGGATTTGCCCATAGTTCAGACCTTCCTCTGCTGTCCCACAGCACTGCTTCAGGGGCGATAAACCGCCTTGTTCCCTAATCCCGTGGCCGCCACCGGTTCGGGGCCACCGCTACCGGGCTTGGGGGCCAGAGATGCGCTCCCGGGCGTCCTCGTCCGCATACACCGCCAGGATTTCCCCGAAGTAGACCCGATGGAAGTCGCCCGCCGGATAGGATGAGGCAGTGATTTCCGGCACTAAAGCCGCCGGCACGATGTCGTTTTTGTGCACTACCCGACACTCGTAGTGAATCACACACTCCGCAATGATGGGCGAGTTCACCCGGCGGCTTGGCGTCGCGGTCAGGCCCTTCTCCGCGAATTTGTCGTAATCTCGCCCGGAAACGGTGCCGCAGTAGGCGCAAACCTCCGCCAACTCTTTGGGCGGCACGTTGACCGTAAAGTCGCCGGTCGCTTCGATAAGGCCATAGGTGTACCGCGAAGGCCGCACTAAAACAAGGAACAGCGGCTTGCCCCAAATGGAACCAATGGTCGCCCAGCCAATGGTCATGGCGTTGGGCTTGCCGTCGCGGTCCACGGACACCAACAGCAAGCCGTCAGAGGTCAACACCTGCATAGTTTCCGCGAAATACTCGGTGTAGTGAACGTCGCGTTTGGCCATGTTGCCACTCCTTTAAGCCTTCAGTTCCTCGGGTGGTAACATTCGTCACTCTCGCAGCCTTTCCTGCAACCATTGCCAATCTTCGTAAGTGTCCACATCCAGGGCCAGGTGGGGCGAGGCTCCATGCACCAGGACACATTTTCCCTTTAACAACGCTTCTGCCCGCTGTTGGAGTTCCCCACTTGAGGGAGCAAAACGACGGCCCAGCACTCGGCTCAGCAGAAACTTGCTCGTCACTCGCCAGCCCGCCAGGTGCATCAGCGCCGTGGGACTTTTCCGCCGCGCAAAGCCTGCTTGCAACAGGGGTTCCATCCGCCGAATCAGGTCGGCGTCCACCAAGAACACACATCCACCCACGAAGTCCCCATCGGCCAGGGACACATATTGGGTCTTCCGCTGGGGGAAAGCGCGGGCAAATTCCTCCCGCCGGTACACCGCATAGCCCACCAAAGCAGTTTCCGGCACTCGGGCCAGGAAACCCTCCACATCGGCTCCCGCGAGCAGGGGCAAATCGGAAGTGGACAGGATAACCTTTCCCCCTGCTGACAGGGCCTGCAAGCCCCGCAGGACGTTGTCCAGGCCCGTTTCCCCTTCGGGTACGAACCGGTCGGCGCCGGCGCGACTGGCCACCCCTTCGACTTCCGGCGGGCCTACGACGACAATGCGCTCGCTGGCCGGGCTGT
The DNA here is from genome assembly GCA_012961305.1 of Armatimonadota bacterium. Lineage (GTDB taxonomy): Bacteria > Armatimonadota > UBA10988 > UBA10988 > DTZQ01 > DTZQ01. The sequence continues at coordinate 6,536 of DTZQ01000122.1, forward strand.
GCCTAAAGGCTGTGAGCACCCGTTCCAACAGGGTACGCCCTTGCAGGGAGAGCAGGGCCTTAACGGTCACCCCTTCTGCGGCCGCGAATGTCCCCCCAATGCGCCCTCCTGCCGTGATAACTACGTCCATTTTACGCTCCGCGTCAGCGGACATTTACAGCCGTTCCTGATGCACCAACTCGTTCAGCGGACGCCGGGGCGTAGGAGAGGGCGACTCCGCCGGATAGCCCAGAGGCAGGATAGCCACCGGCCGCAGCGGGGGAGATACCCCCACCGCCTGGGCCACGGCGCTGTCTTGGAACGCGCCCACCCATACACTGCCCAACCCCAAAGCCGTTGCCGCCAGGTGTGCGTGAGTACAGGCAATGGTCGCATCTTGCAGGCAGTAGAGTTCCTCCCCGCGCCGCCCATAGCGCCAGGAAGACCGCTCCGGATTGGCGACGAAGACCAGCACTACGGGCGCTTGGGCAATGAAGTTCTGCCCCCACGCCGCGCGGGCCAAAGCCTTTTTGGTCTCCTCCTCGCGCACGAGAACGACCTCGTAGGCCTGCAAATCGCCCGCCGAAGGTGCCGCGTTCACCGCCTCCAAAATTCGCTGCAATTTTTCTTCCTCCACCGCTTGTCCGGTAAAAGCACGCACCGAACGCCGGCGGGAGATGGTCTCGAAGAAGTCCATGATTTTACCTCCCTCCCTCGCCTCTTTAGCAGCATACCATTTCCGTCCGCTGAAGTCAAGAGCAAGGGGACAATTTTGACCCCGCGGCTGAAGGAGGAATGACCGCCGGAACGGAGAAAATTCAGAGGGGTGAGGTGATGAGTTTCAGGGTACAAAAGGAAATTCGCTGGGAGGCTGCCCATCGCTTGATAAAGGGCTACTCCGGCAAGTGTCAGTTCCTTCACGGCCACAGTTGGGTGGCCCGAATCACAGTGGAACTGCGGCCGGGACAGGAATTAGACGCTGCGGGCCTGGCCAAAGACTTCGGAGAGTTCAAGGCGGTGCAGCAGTGGGTGGAGGAACATTGGGACCATGGGGCGTTAGTGGCCCAGGACGACAGGGCCTGGCTGACCTGGCTGCGGGAAAATGGGCAGAAGCATTTCGTCTTTCCCGACAATCCCACCTCCGAGCGAATTGCGGAGACCCTATTTTGCGTGGCTGCGGAATTGCTCAATGATGAGCGCTGCCGGGTCTGCCGAGTGGTGGTTAGTGAGACCCCGGCTAATGAAGCAGTGTACGAGGGAAAGTGAAGAACACCCCCAGATGAGGAGGAAAAGATGGAGCCCGGGCGTAACGATTGGCCTAAGAGCCGCTTTCGCCGCTTCTCAGTGGACATGCACATTCCGGACTGGGATGAATGCTTCCTGGCGAAGTTCGATGCGAAGCGTTACCTGGAGGTGGTATGCTTGACGGGGATAACTGCTCTGATGCATTACGCCAACTTGCACCTGGGGCTGTGCTACTACCCCACGAAAGTCGGAGCGAGGCACCAGGGAATAGGCGGGCGCGATATTTTCGGGGAGGTGCTTCAACTCTGCCACGAACAGTGTTCGCTATGTTTGCCCTGGAGTATGCATAATGCTCTGTCAACCAAGTTTTGAGGGAGGCCTGCCTGCGGAGAGGGTTGGGGGGTAGGAGAGCCTCCACCCACGAGGACAGAGGGGTGCGTACTCACGCCGGCAGTCTCGGTGCAGGCCTCGGGCCTGCGGCTACGGCTTGACACCGGCGCCGAAATCGGCTATAATTCACCCCGTAACTACTCAGCCGGTTCAACATGATTGACCGGAATGAAAATACCGGTTAAAATTATGGTGGTGAATTGAGAC
>DTZQ01000123.1 GCA_012961305.1 Armatimonadota bacterium
AACTATCCCCGCGACCGAGTGGAAGAGGAGTTTTGCCGCTGGCGGGCGGAAGTAGCCCAGTTCATCGCCGACCTCGAAGGAACCTCTATCCGCTTGTAGACCTACCCAAGATGGAAATCTTGGGCTACCGTTACCAACTCGGTGGGCAACCGACGGAACCAACTTCCGGGGGATGGGGAAAGATGGGCACCGCCTCCCAGCCGTGGTCCTCCAAAAACCGGGTGAGGTGGTAGGTCACATGGGGGAGGAAAAACTCGCTGAGGGCGGTCAGGCCGAGATCGGCGTACAGACCCCAATTCGTTCCCTCCTCAATGCCCCGCAGCGTGCCCCGAGTGATGGCCCGTCCAATCGCAATTACCGCCTTAGTTTCGGGGAAAAGAGCCGCGGGATGTCGCTGGGGTTCCACTCCCTCGAACCGCTCCCGGGATGCGATGCCCACCAAATCCGCTCCCCACTGCCGCGCAAATGCCTTGACTTCCGGCGCTCTCATTATCGGAGTTTCCTTAATCCCTTAAGTCGCTGTTCCTTTGGGGATTATATCCTTCCCTGCATAGCATTTGTCAAGCCAGGGAACTGGTTTCCTCAGCCTTCCAACTTTATGAGGACCTCTGCCAAAGCCTGTCGCCAGCGGAAGAAACGTTCAGCCCCCTGGCCCTGCAGAACGCCCTTTACCGCTTCGGTCAGCACTCCTTCGGCCCTCTCTACCACTTCTCCGGCTCGACCCGCCGCGCGGGCCCGCTCCAGGGCCTGCCGGAGCAGGTACAGATAGGCCCAGTCCTCCAGGCCATCCCGCCAGGCCTCCCAACGACGGCTGGATATGGGGCCCTCAGAGCCGGGGTAAATCTTGTTCCAATCGGGCCGAGAGCCGTCAAAATCGTTCCAGGGGTCGCCCACCCAGCCCTTGTAGGTCCAAAAGGTGCAGCCGTCCAAACCGTACTGCCAGGCCCGCCAAGGCAGAGCCCGATTGGTCTCCGGCGCAATATATTTCCCCGAACCGCACAGGTAAGTCCAAATGGGTTTGCCCGTCTCCCGCATGAAGGCCAGAGAATCGGGATACTGGGCCAGATGGTCAGCATGGGGACACCACACGTCCACATAGGGAGCGATGGCCTCTACTTCCTCCAAGGGTCCGATGCGGTTGCTGAAAATCTGCACCTGTGGGTCCAGGGCCTTTATTTGCCGGGCCACTTCCACGAACTTGGGACCTAAGTATTCGTCGAAGGGATAGAGCAGATATTGGTCATAGGTGAAGCCCAACTCCCGCAGGTGAGCAATTAGCCCCTGCACCCATTCGGCATAGGCGTCCTGCCAGCCAGCCTCCCGCATGAACCAGAACTCCAACAGGAGCAGTCCTTTGCCCTTAAGCAGCAGCAAGAGGTCGTCCAGGGAGGAGAAATCCGGGGGAGTGCCATCTTCCGCAGGAGTGGGAAGGCGGGTGACGTGGAAGGCATTGACGTGGTGGGCCAGCAAATCCTCCAAGTAGCGCTCCCGCAGGGGGCCTTTCTGTCCCGCAAGGGAGTAGTCCCAGTCGAAAACCGTGAGGGGCAGCGGGTCGGGCAGGGTGAAGGGCCACACGGTCAAGCGCAGGGTTACAGTCTGAGGGCCGCCCATGCCCTGAGGGTCAAGGGGACACAGGGATAGAGTGCCGGTGTATTCGCCCGGCTCCACCCCCGCTAAGTGTACGGTTATCCATACCTCACCTGTCTCCCCGGGAGGCACCGTCACCAGGTCGGCTTCATCCAAGCGCGGCAGGGCGTCCGGGCGCAGGGCCCCGCTGCGCAGCCGCACGAACACCGCCCGCCGAAGGGTGAGGGCCGCGGCGGGAATCACCCCTTCGCCCCCCGGGGCCTGTAAAGCGCTGACCGTCACGCGCAGGTCGGCGGGCCGTTGGCCAAAGAGGTTGGTAATCCGCAGCACTGCTGATTCGTACTCGTTTCCGGCCCCGGCCCAGGAAAGTTCCGATATGCTTTCCCAATGCGGCGGTTTGAGGGTAGGTGGGAAGTTCTCCAGCGGGTTGCCAGCCCAGAGCACCAGTGCCGTCTGCCGCTGCAGGAACTCCTGCACCGGCTGCGCCAGTTGGGCCCACGCTTCTGCGCGTTCCTGCGCCTCTCGGTTCGCCAAATTCTGGGCCCGCTCCCGCGTGGCCCGCACGAGTTCCTCTCCTTCTGTTAGCCGTTGCTCCACCTCCTCCCGCAGAGTAGGGGGTAGGTCCCTTTCCTTCAGCAGGCGGCGATAGCGCTCCAGCCAGGCAGACAGGTCTTCGAGGAGGGTTTCCCCATCGGCCTGTAAAGTCACCTCGTCCACCCACATTTCGGCCCCTTTCGCGCCGTAATCGAAGCCCAAGGCTACGGTGACCGGCGACTCGCTGACAGTCAGGGTACAGCGCAGTCGCTCCCATTCTCCGGAGCCTGAGTGGTGCGTGGACGCGGTCTGATGGCCCGCGGGGTCGCCGCCCCAGACAAAACCATCGGAAAGCACGATTTTGGCCGCACTGGAGGTGGTTTTCACCCAGGCCGACAGGGTTACCGCCGTGCCTCTGGGGAGCGGGAGGTTGACTTGGCGTAGGAAGGTCCAACTGCGGTTGGTGGGCGCGTGCAGCCGGGCCGCGAACTGGCCCCGATGGGCGAGGGTCGCGATTTCGATGACCCCCTGCTGGTCGCCCAAGATGGCCCGGTCCCAACCGGTGAAGTCGCCCGTTTCAAAGTCCCCGTTGGTCAGCAGAGGAGCGAAAGGCTGGCTCCCCGCTCCGGTCGCTCCTATCAATCCCCCCACTAAACCCCACATCCACCAACGCATGTGTAGTCCCTCCTTTTCGAGACGGGCAATTTCTGCCCAGGGCTGACTTTGCCCCCACCCGCTCATCTCAACACCATTATACTACTCCCGACCGCAAACTGTCAAATGGTCACCCTTCACTACCCAGGCCCAAAGTTCAGGGGGAGAATGGGTAAATTGACCCATTGACGAATTGACGCTTTACCCCGGTGAGGGCCAGTTTGGGAGCCTCTTTCCCCTGAGTTATCCGGAAATGTCGGCAAATGACCTTTGACCTGCAGGGCAGGAAAAGGTATAATTGAAGGCAAGGAAGCGAGGAGATGAGCCCCGTAACGACCGCCGAGTCAGATGTGATGGCTTTCTCCATCAGCAGTCGCCCCCCTACGGGACCTTTTGATTACCCGCTTACTGATTGGGCAGCGGCGGGTTTGCATCGTCCTTCCGTTATTGAGCCTCGTATTATTACGGTAGACCATTATCCTACGGACTATCGGCCGACTTATCCCGACCGATTTGACCGCCGTTAGCAGTTTATTGCGGCGGCGTAACCAAGGGGCAACCTCAAGCCGCCTGGGTTCGGCGGAGGATTTCCCGCGCGGCCATCAGGCCCGAGGCCGAAGCCTGGGCCAATCCCCGGGTCACTCCCGCCCCGTCGCCGATGGTGAACAGGTTGCGGATGTCCGTTTCCAACCGGGGAGTGAGGTCGAGGCGGGAGGAATAGAACTTCACTTCCACCCCGTAGAGCAGCGTATCTCGGGCATTCACCCCCGGCGCCAAGCGGTCCAGGGCCTCCAACATCTCCCGCAGGCTGCACAGGTGGCGGTAGGGAAGGACGAAACTCAAATCCCCCGGCGTGGCCTCTTTCAGGGTCGGCTCCACCACTCCTCGCGCCAAGCGCTCCGGCGTAGAACGCCGGCCGGCCTGCAAATCCCCCAACCGCTGGACAATGACGCTACCCCCTAAGATGTTCGCCAGCCGGGCGATGTACTGGCCATAGGCGATGGGTTCCTTGAAGGGTTCGGTGAAGGAAGTGCTGACCAGCAGGGCGAAGTTGGTATTGTTCGTCCGGCGGTGGGCGTAACTGTGGCCGTTGACCGTAGCGATGCCCTCGCTGTATTCCACGATGACCTCCCCGTAGGGACACAGGCAGAAAGTGCGCACTTGGTCGTCGAAGGAGCGGGAGTAGTAGATGAGTTTGGGTTCGTACACGGCAGAGGTCAATTCCTCCAACACAGCGGCGGGCACTTCGACCCGCACTCCCAGGTCCACGGGGTTGGCCGTGGTGCGCAAACCCAGTCGGTGGGCTTCCTGCTGGAGCCATTTTGCGCCCTCCCGGCCCGGGGCGAGGATAACGTAATCGGCCGCGAAGGAGCCGGCTTCCGCCGTTTCCACTCCTTCTACGCGGTCGTTTTCGGTGAGGACTGCTGTGGCGGTGGTGTTCATGCGCACGTCCACGCGCTCGACCAGGGCGTCGCGCATGCGGGCCACAATTTCCCGGCAGGTCTCCGTGCCCAAGTGGCGAATGCGGGTGGGCAGCAACTTCAGGCCCGCCCGGGCCGCCCGTCGCTCCAAATCGGCTAACACTTTCTCATCGGTCCCATACACCCGCTCCGGAGCCCCGAACTTACAGTAGATGCGGTCCACGTCGGCCAGAAGGGCCTCCAGTTCGGAACCGGGCAGAAAGTCGCCAAGCCATCCTCCCACTTCTCGGCTGAAGGTAAGTTTGCCGTCGCTGAAGGCTCCAGAACCTCCCCAGCCGCACAGCAGCGCATTACGACGGGGTCTATCAGTCGGGCCCTGCAGGCGCGCTTCCAAATCGGCCCCCTTGTCCAGCAGAAGCACCCGCAGGTCACTCTTTTCCGCCAGTTCCAGCGCCGCGAAAATCCCCGCCGGCCCCGCCCCGACAATGATAACCTCGTACCTGCGCTTGCGAGCCATCTCTCTGCTCCTACCACCCTTTTACCCCCGGCTTCATAGGATACTTCGCTGCCCATGGAGGGATTCCTCCCTGCAGACCTACCCTACCATTACGAATTAGCCCAGAGTTTGAACTTTGGGCGAGGAGGTAACAACAGCTAACGAATCTTGTGCCAAACTGTAG
>DTZQ01000124.1 GCA_012961305.1 Armatimonadota bacterium
CCCTGGCCCACTCCCCCTACGTCCTTGGGCCCGTAGCAGAACTGCGGGATTTCAATTTGGGGAACGGGAATGCTGACCACGTCCTTGCCCTTCTTGCCTATCAGTTCGCCCCGCATAATGTACTTGCGAAAGTCCCGCCGCACTTTACCCCGGACGATTTGATGGAAGCGACTCTTGTCCTGTTCAATGCGTCGGATTTCTGGGTCCACTGGCTTTACTCCTTGCCCCACTTGCGCACGTCGCCCCGAGCGAAAATGCTGGCCACGTAATTGAGAACATCCGTAGCCGATTGCTCGTTGTAACCGAAGTCCCGAATGAGCCGGGCTTTGACGATGTCAATTTTCTTCTGGGTCTCTTCGTCCACCACGTTGGACACCAAACTGGTGAGTTTGATGGTGTCCTTTTGGTCCTCAAACAGTTTCAGTTCCAGGGCCTTTTGCAGCCGTTCGTTGGAGTTGTACTCGAACTTCTTTCCCTCCAGGGCCAAGGCCCCGATGTAGTTCATGATTTCCCGCCGAAAGTCGTCCTTGCGGCTCTCCGGAATCTCAATTTTTTCCTCGATGGAGCGCATCAGCCGCTCGTCGGGTTCTTCGTCCTCACCCGTGTAGGGGTTTTTGACCTTTTCGTGCTGGGTGTAGGCTTTGACGTTGTCAATGTAGTTGGCACACAGGCGTTTGAGGGCCTCTTCATCGGCGGCAATGGCTCGCTGCACTTCGTTTTTCACGATGTCGGTGTACTCCTCTTTGACCACCTGCAGCAACTCGCGGTAGCGTTGACGCTGCTCTTCGGTGGTAATCAGCGCGTGATGCTTCAGTCCCCCTTCCAGTTCGTTGAGCACCATGAAAGGGTTAATGTACCCATTGGCCTCTGAACTGACCAAGGCATTGGAGATTTTGTCCTGCACGTAGCGGGGCGAAATGCCCTCCATGCCCTCCCGTTCGGCCTCCTCCTGCAGTTCCCGAATGTTGTCTTCGGTGAAGCCAGGCAAGGTCTTGCCGTTGTACAATTTGAGTTTTTGCAACAGGGTCAATTGGGCCTTCTTGGGCTCCTCCAGTCGAGTCAGCACCGCCCACATGGCCGCCATTTCGATGGTATGGGGAGCGATGTGAATGCCCCGCAACCGCTGGAGATTGAACTCCTTTTCGTAGATTTTGATTTCATCGTCCAGGCGGATGACGTAGGGAATGTCAATTTTAATGGTTCGGTCCCGCAGAGCCTCCATGTACTCGTCGTTTTGCAGTTTGCGGTATTCAGGTTCATTGGTGTGCCCCAGGATAACCTCATCAATATAGGTCTGGGCGAACTTCTTGGGTTTGATGACGTGTTCCTGCGAGGCGCCCAACAGGTCGTAGAGGAAGGCCACGTCCAGTTTGAGGATTTCAATGAACTCAATTAGACCTCGATTGGCAATCTGGAACTCCCCGTCGAAGTTAAAGGCCCGCGGGTCGGAATCCGAACCGTACTCTGCGATTTTGCGGTAGTTTATGTCCCCGGTGAGTTCCGTGCTGTCCTGGTTCTTTTCGTCCTTGGGCTGGAAAGTGCCGATGCCAATGCGGTCCTTCTCCGAAAAGACCACCCGCCGCACTTTGATGTCCTGAATTAGCCTCCCCCAATCGCCGTGGTATTTCTTCATCCGCTCCCGATACATCTGCCGGCAGAAAGGACACAGTTCGCCATGAATTTCCACCCGCTCCTCCTCGCCTAGATCCCGGTTCAACTCCTCTAAGACGCTCGCCCGTAACTCCGGGGGAATCAGGTGCAAAGGCTCCTCGTTTAAGGGACACGGTTCCCAAACTATCCCCCCCTCTTTCTCCTCCCGCCAACTAAAGGAGTATAAGCGGCCCTCATGGGTTTTGGAGTACTCCTCCAGACCCTTTTTCAACAACCGGACTATGGTACTTTTGGAACTCCCTACTGGCCCATGCAGCAGAATCACCCGCCGTTCCGTGCCGTACTGCCGGGCGGCCGACTTGAAGACGTTTACCAGTTGCATCAGGTATTTTTCCAGACCGTAAATGGCATCACGTCCGTTTTCAATGGGGTCCGAAAAGAACTTGTACCGGATGAGCCTTTCTTTGTTGCGCGTGAACTCCTCCGTCCCATAGGAGAGAATCATGTCATAGAGCCGTTGGAAGGCCGTACGGGCAACTTTGGGATCCTCCCGCACAATTTGCAGGTACTCCTCATAAGTACCCTCCCAGTTGAGTTCCTGGTAGACTCTCTTATCCTGCATGGCACTAATCATTTGGACCAGGTTTCTTCCCTCGTTCATGTTTTACCTCCTCCTTGGCCCTTAACCCTAAGCCCAGAGTTGAAACTCAGGGCTACTTTTACCAAGTCCCCCCAGAGGACGCCCACCGACTTGGCAATCGTAGCCCAGTATTTGAATACTGGGTCAGGAACTTTAGGCCCCTTTGCCCCAATAGGATGAAACCCCCACTGCTTAGTTAGACCTCTTAGTAGTAGGTCAAGGTTCTATCAGGCGCAAAACACCTCCGCGAAGGTCCCAACCGTCCGGTTGCGAACTTCATAAGCCGGGTTATCAAGTTGCAAGGGCTGATGAATGGAAAGCAAACCTCGAGGGAAACAGGAGTAATCGAGGGGAACGTTGATGTCATTTCTCCGGAGGAAGGAAAGAAGTGCACTCGCTAACGCCAACGTTTCCCTCGCTCACCCTCCATCCATCGCCGCGTTTAACCAGATTATCACGTGGCTGCCATCCTTTGCTTGGGATTTAAATCCCCGCCGTCAACCTCCGGCTCCGGGTGGACCATAAGTCCCGTCGGTAATGGCATTTTGCGCCTTACCTCATGAGCAACAAGTTCGCTGCCGGCTAACTGCGAATACCCACTTCTATTATTATACCCATTAAAAAATCGCTTGTCAACCCTCCAAAAGTTCCCTGATTTTTTGTGCTTCCCAACGAACGGTGACGTTTTGGTCTTCTGCTAAGGCCGTTAGCAATTTTCTTTTGTAGGCCACTTCGTTGCGGCGCAGGAAATCTAACAGCCCCAGTTTCTGGGCAGGAAGGCCCTGTTGAGCAAGGTATCGGCTGACCGCCAGCATTTGTTCGCGGGACAGGCAAGCCAGTAGTCTCAATCCGTACTGCGTTTGCCGACGTAGGCGCGGGGTGACCGGCCGGCGGTTAGACTCTCGAAGGTAAGCCACGATTTTGTTTGCGATTCGGGAAAGAGTGTGCGGATGTTTAGCCCCGATGCGGGCGAGGGCAGCGTGCAGTTCCGGGGTGTCCACGATTTGACCCAAAGTCAGGATGAGGGCCGCATCACCTCCGGCCGGAGCCCCACCCAGAGTCCGCAGCAGGATTTCCACCCCCTCCACCGTCCGGGCGGGGGGAATTTCATCCTCCTGCGGCAGGCCCGCTAAGGTTCGCATAGCCGTCCGATTGTGGTCTCGGTTTGCACAGGCCAGCGCATCCAAGAGGACATCGAAGTAGGTGCCCCAGCCCTTCTGTCGCAGGGCCTGAGCCGCTCGACAGCGGCGAAGTTCATGGTCCAAAGCAGCCACAAGATAGGGCATGTCTTCTGCTCCGCCCCAGACCTCGAAAAGGGGCAAGCATTCTCCCTCAAATTGCTCCCGGTAATCTTCCCTTCGGGTCAACCGACGGGCTAAAGTTATAGCCTCCGCTGGAGCCTGCTGGCTGAGGTGCCGCAGAATGTGCCGAAGGTGGGCTGGGGGAGCGGACTGCTGTTCCTCACCCTCCAACCTCAATCCCAGTTCCAGAGAAACCAAGTTTTTCTCTGCCGCGACGGTAAACCGCAGAGCGCGCAACTGAGCCTGAGCCGCCTGGGCTACTTCCCTTCGTTCATCCTGAGCCAGCCGACGCAGTTCCGGTTCCGCTTCCTCGCCCAACCAGGCAGCCAGTAACCTCACGGCAACGGCCGCCACGGCTGGAACATCTGCCAGCAGGGTCTGCAAGAACTGCCGGGGGTTTTCCTCCAACCCCAGATACGCCCCCGGTAGCGCTCGTCCCAGCCAACACCGCACCATCTCATCGGCTTCCTGCAACGCCGTCTTCCATCGCGGCCAGTCGGCAACTCGCCCCCGAGAGGCCAAACAAACGGCCAGCCACGCCTGCTCCTCTGCTTCCGCGGCCTGCTGGTAAACGGCTTCTAAAAAGTCCCAATCATGGAATTCGTGGGCCAGACAAAGGACCGTTTTCCGCCGGACCGCCGGAGAGGTGGTTGTGCGGTAAACTTCCCGCAAAGTTTCCCGCAGGGTTCCTTCCGGCACCCCTAAAGCCCGCAGGCGACGCAGAGCAACAGGGGCAAAGCCTCGCTCTACGGCCTGCGGAAGGGCTGCCAACAGAGGAGCCACTTCCCTTTCCGGCAGTAAGCCGATGCGTACCACAGTTCGGCGGCCGGGGCGTAGGCTTTCTCGCAGGGCCCGGTGTTTCCGTTGGTAATAGGCTATTTGGGCTGCCCGGTCACCCCATTCTACCGGCTCGGTGTCTTCCCACCGGGCGGCGATTTCCTCCGCCGAGTGCAGTTCTTCCTCCCAGCCGGTGACCCCTCGCCGCTCGAAGCGGGGCCGGTACGGCGGCAGGGCCTCGGCCAGACGCCAGGGCAAGGCAGTAGCCCCGGCCAGCACCCCACAGAGGTCTGGCAAATCCGTTCCCTCCCTCCACTGCGAAGGGCCCACCGTCAAGGCAAATATTAGCAACCGCCGCACCCGCCGGCCCAAGGATTGGTCAGGCAGTACTGGCCCCCCTTCCCAAAAGGCCCACGTAAGTAAAACGAAATCGTCGAGGGTCACTTCCGCCGGGGAACGCAGGGGAACCCCTAAACGTTCCCCCCACCAGTGAGCCAGGGGACGGGAGAGCGGCTCCGCGGGGACCACCACTGTAAAATCCCAGCCATAGGCCTCCCAGAGGCTGAAGCAACGCTGCAAGGTCAACTGCACATCGCTTTCTGTCAAAGAGTGCACCGGTCTAATGCTTAGGCCATCATCCTGCTGCGTGCCTACCAACATCGTCCCGGCCCGAACGTAAAACTGGTCTTTGAAAGACCACAGGGACCGCCCCCCGAACTCACAGGCCCGAGCGGCCCGGCCGAACTCCCTGGCTCGCTCTCGGTCGCCCCACTCCCGGGCAAACTGCTCTGCTTGCTGATACCACTCCCGCGCCGCCGCGAAGTTCCCCCAATCGCGATACAGGTCAGCCAATAGTCGGGCAGTCATCAGGTTGGGAGCCGCTTTGTAGGCCGCCTCAGCCGCTTTGCATCCGCGGCGGAGAAGCCCGATTCGGTAATAGAGAGCCGCCAGGGCGTAAAGGGCGGCTGGGTTCCGAGGCTGCTGGGCCAAGATGTGCTGGAAGCGCTGCTCCGCATCGCGATAACGGCGCAGTTTTATCTCTAATTCCCCTAAGGCTTGCAGGGTTTCAATGAGGGCATCGGTATCAAAGTCAGGCAGATGAGTCAGGACCTGCTCGTAGGCTGCATGAGCCAGGGCAAACTCTCCCAATTCCCAATAACAGCGAGCCAGAAGTTGCCAGGCTTCACCGTGGTGAGGGCGCAGTCGAGTCACCTCTCGCAAGGACTCAATGGCGGCCCTGAAATCCCGGCGCGTCCAGTGAGCCCGCCCGCGTTCCCACAGCAACTTGGCCCGCACTTCATCGTTTAAGTACAACACGGCTAAATTACAACCACTCTACCCGCCAATTCTGGGGAGGCAAATGAGGATACAGGTCCTCCAGGGCTTTCAGATGGGCCCGGGCCCGCTGACCAAAGGGTCCTTCCCCCCCGTAGAGGGCAGCATCCCGCCAGGCTTCCCGGGCCGCGGCCGGCTCGTTCAGAGCCAGCAAAGCCAAGCCTCGTCCCAGACTGGCCTCCGCATTGCCCCGGCACAATTCGTGAGCCCGGCGGAATTTATCCCAGGCCCACTTGGGGTCGCCCTGAGCCATCCCGATTTCCCCCCAGACCACCTGGACAAATGACCGCCACCAGCGCAGCGGTGGTAGCGGCCCGGCTGTGTTAATCAACTGCTGCGCCCGGCGACATCGCTGTTCCGCCTCATCCAATTGGCCCCGGCGCAAACTGACCAGGGCCAAACCCAGGAGCAGAAACCCCTGTTGGCGCAGCGAAAGCACTCCCTGGGCGAGGGCGGAAAGGTGGGCCTCAGCGGCCGCCGTTTGCCCCAACCGGGCCAGGGCCAAGCCCCGCAGCAGTTGGAGGAAAGTTAGGGCCCGATGGGAAGCCAAACTATGAAGTCGCTCCCGTCCCTCTGCCCAGGCCCGGCGAGAGAGCCGCTCCGCCTGCTCGTAACGTCCCGTTTGAAAGTAAGCCACCGCCAGGTAACCCTGGGCCAGAAATTGCAGGTGGTCATGGGCCAAAGGCCGTTGCAGGAGCCGTTCCAGTATCTCCACCGTTGCTTCCGGGCGCTCGCAGTTGAGGAACAAGCAGGCCAGGCACAAGAGCCGCTGCTGATGCCAGCGAAGGGGCTCCCCTCGTAGCCGGGGTAGTGCTTGGCAGAGCCAAGGCTCGAAGAACAGGTACAGGCGCAGAGGAAGGGAAAAACTCTGTCCCTGCTCCGCCAACTCCCATTTTTTCCTCCTGTACAGACCGGGCCAGCAGGAACTCCAGAAGTCCCAGTTGGCTCGGGTGAGCGCCAACATCCCCAAGAATATCGTGCCTCCCAACAGGAGCAAGCCGGGAGCCTCCCACAAGAGGCCCATTAATAGGCTCCCACCGGTGCCTAAGGCTGCCCACCGCAGTACGTCCTCCCGCTCTAAGGCCACGCACGGCTGATGACGCCAACGCCAGGCCACCCGCAAACTGTATCCTACGGCGGTGAGCCAGCAGAGACCATAGCCCACACCCATAATCTCTGCCCAGGCCCCGCGCAGGACAGCCTTGGGTACAGGCACATAGCGCAGGGCAAAGGTCACTACGGCCAACCCCGCCCACCAGGCCAAACCTCGTTGGCCCTCCCGCCAGGTAAAAGATTCCCGGGCAGCCCTGCTGACCACCCAGAGCAGCAACAGCCAGGCCGCCGCGAAACCAAGTAGCAGAAGCAGTGCCATCAGTGCATTCACCTCAATCCCTACCCTTGTTACCGAGACTTGAGTCGCTCCTGGGCCGTTTGGGCGTGGGGCCCTTCCTCCCCCAAGTGCACCACCTGTTGCCAGGCTTGTCGGGCATTAGCCAGCCGATTTTGGGCCGCAAAGACCTCTCCCAAGCGCAAAAGAGCCTCTGGATTCCAAGGCCAGTACTCCAAAGCCTCCTCTAACGCCCCTTGAGCCCGGGAATACACTTCCTGCGCTGCCCACACCTCCCCCCGTACAGTTAAGATGAAAGAGTACTGCCACTCCGCCCGGGGCCGCAGGAGGGGCAAGAGACGGCCCCGCGGTGAATATACACGTTGCAATTTCTCCAACCCCTCGTTGAGCAGCCGCTGGGCTGTGCCAAAATCGCGGCGGCGCAGCCACAACAAGGCGTGGCCTACGGTCAAAAGCGACTGGCTACGTAACGGTAACGGATACTGCACGGCGTAGCACAAATCTTCCTCGGCCTTTAATCCCTCCCCCAACCTAATCCAAGCCAGTCCGCTCAGGATGTACACTAATCCCACCGTGCTGCTGAGTTCTCGCTCACTGGCGGCGGAGAACCGTCGGGTCGAAAAATGGCGACAGGCTTGTACTGCTTCCTCGTACCGTCCGGTGCGAAAGCAGGCCTCCACCCAATAGCGGCAACCACTGAGGGCTGTCCAATCCTCCGGTGAAG
>DTZQ01000125.1 GCA_012961305.1 Armatimonadota bacterium
AGCAGCCGGTCGTTGAAGCAGGAAGCAGGTTCTAAATGGGATTGGTCCCATTTGGGTAAATCCTGTGGAATGGTATTCTCAGAGGTGGGAGGAGGTGAACTTCCATGGGCGAGCAGAAGGGTAAACAAATCAGCACGCTCACCGTGGTCATTTTGGTTATTGTGGTGCTGGTACTGATTGGATTTCTGGGCTTTAAGTTCCTGGGCGGCCCCCGGCAAGTAACGACCATTGGTACGCCCAACCCCATGCCCATGCCAGCCCAGCAGGGCGCAGTCACCGCACCACAGTGAGAGGGAAAGGTGCCGAGGGAAGTAGGGGCGGGCCTCGAGGCCTAAACCGGGAGCAACCGCCCCTACTTTCCCTACTGGCTTCCATTCCGGCAACTCCCAGCCTGGATTACAAAATGAACCAGGGGTGGATGAGGATGGCCAACCGTGAGTGCCAAGCGAAACAAAATCCACATTTTGGATGAAGTTGTTGCCAACCAGATTGCAGCGGGAGAGGTGGTTGAGCGGCCTGCGTCGGTGGTCAAAGAGTTGGTGGAGAACTCCATTGATGCGGGGGCGACCCGGATAGAGGTGGAAGTTGAGGAGGGCGGCAAACGGTTGATTCGGGTCGCGGACAACGGCTGTGGGATGAGTGAAGAAGATGCAGTGTTAGCCTTGCAACGGCACGCCACCAGCAAAATCCACACTCCGGAAGACCTGCACTGCATTCGGACTTTGGGTTTTCGGGGTGAAGCCCTGCCCAGCATCGCCGCGGTGTCCGAGTTGACTTTGACCACGCGTGAACCCCAGGCGGCTGTGGGGGTGGAAGTCCGGGTCGAAGGGGGGGTGGTGACCGATTTCCGCCGGGTAGGGTGCCCGCCGGGCACTACCGTAGTAGTGCGCAAATTGTTTTACAACACCCCCGCCCGGTTGAAGTTCCTCAAGACTTCTGGCACGGAGATGGGCCACATCACCGAGTTTCTCAGTCGGTTCGGGTTGCTCTACCACCAAATTGCCTTCCGTTTGGTGCACAATGGGCAGGAAGTCCTCTCCGCCCCGGCCTGCACCGACCTGCGCAATGCTCTGGTGGCCATTTACGGCAAGGACCTGGCACGGGAGATGATTCCCCTGGCCTTGGACGCGGGTTCGCTGCGGGTTCGGGGGTACCTCGGGAAACCCTCTGTGGCCCGGGGCAACCGCCATTACCAGGCCTTTTTCGTCAACGGACGCTTAGTGCAAAGCCGGGTGCTGAGCCATGCCCTCTACGAGGGCTACCACACGCTCCTGTCGGCTCGACGGCATCCGATAGCCGTGGTCATCATCGAAATGGACCCCCGTTTGGTGGACGTGAACGTCCACCCGGCCAAGGCCGAAGTGCGTTTCACCCGCGATTGGGAAGTGCATAACCTGCTGCAAAAGGCGGTGCGGGAGGCGCTGACCCAGGCCTGCCTGTTGGTCCAGACCTCGGTGGGGGCCCGGGCCCGGCCGGCAGCGCCAACGGCTCCCCCAGCAGCCCCACCCACCCCGGAGGAACGGGAGGCCTTCCGTGCCCGCCTGCGGCAGAAGTTCGGGCGGATGGAAGGAGAAGAAGTTGCCCCCGTAGAGCCAGTGGAGGACCTCTTCACCTTTGCTGCGCTCCAACGGGGCGAACGGATACCCCGCCACATTGTTCCTTTGGCCCAGTTGAAGAACACTTATATTCTGGCCGAAACGGACGAGGGCCTGCTCATTATTGACCAGCATGCCGCCCACGAGCGAGTGATTTACGAGGAACTCCGGGCTCGCAAGGAGGGCCAACCAGTGCAGTCCCAAATGCTGGTCATCCCTTTCACCCTGCAACTGTCGCCCCGGGAGGCCCGGGTGTTGGAGGAGAACCTGGAGACCTTTGAGGAACTGGGCTTTCGTTTAGAGCCCTTCGGCAAGAACGCCTTCCTCGTCCGGGCCGTACCGCTCCTGCTGGCCCAGCAGCCCTACGAGCGCATCCTGCGCGACGTAATTGACGATTTGGTGGCTCAAACCACTCCCAAGAGTTTGGCTGCGCATGAGGATTTGGTGCTGCGGACCATGGCCTGCAAGGCTGCTATTAAGGCTGGCGACGTGCTGTCCTCCGAGGAGATACAGCGGCTGGTGGAGCAGATTCAGGGGCTCGAACAGCCCTTCAGTTGCAACCATGGGCGGCCTACCATGCTGAGCGTATCAGTGGAGGAGTTGGAGCGAAAGTTCCAGCGGTCATGAAGGGAGGTATGAAAAATGAATAAAGCATTGGAGGTTCTGAACCAAATACTGGAGAAAACCCGCCAGGGCAAAATCCCCTGGGAATCCACTGAGTTGTCGCATCAATTCCTTGCCACCGTGCATGATGAAGATGGCACTTTGGTTTTTCAGATTTACGCGCCTCCGGTGGACCTTATCGGGCTGCGAATAGAAAGTGAAGAGGGAGAAGAACTCTTCCACGTGAATTCCTCCATTTTGCCGGAGGATGGTGAGCGCGCCTTGGAAGAACTTTACACTACCATACAGTCCCAACTTAAGGTTGGGGTTAGTCGGGTGTTGGAAGCCCTTAACCGTCTTTAGACGCTGTGTCCCGTAAGTCTCCTGTGATAGTTTTAGTAGGCCCTACGGCGGTGGGCAAGACGGCAGTGGGCATTGCTCTGGCCCAGCGGTTAGGGGGGGAAATCGTCTCTGCAGATTCGCGCCAGATTTACCGTTACCTCACTATCGGCACCGCTCAGCCAACCCCGGAGGAACGCGCTGCCGTACCCCACCACTGCGTAGATTTCGTGGAGCCGAACCGCGTCTATACGGTGGCCGAGTTCAAGGCCGACGCTGAACGGGCCTTGGATGACATCTTGCAGCGGGGCAAACAGCCCTTGGTGGTGGGCGGGACGGGGCTGTACATCAAAGCCTTGGTGGACGGTTTGACCTTCACCCAGGTAGCCGGCGATGAGGCCCTGCGGCGGGAGTTGGAGCGGGAAGCGGAGGAGCAAGGGAATGCTGCCCTGCACGCCCGCCTGGCCGCGGTGGACCCGGAAACAGCCGTCCGACTGCACGTCAACGACCGCAAGCGCATCGTGCGAGCCCTGGAAGTGTATCTGCTCACCGGCAAGCCCCTTTCCTACTGGCATACACAGGCGGGCCGCGAACCTCCCCGTTACGAGTTCCGACAGTTCGGCCTGGCCATGCCCCGAGAGGCCCTTTATGCCCGCATCAACGACCGGGTCAAAAAAATGCTGGCCGTCGGCTGGGTGGACGAGGTGCGGAACTTTTTGGCCCGAGGCTACGACCCGGCCTCCCTGGCCTGGGAAAGCCTGGGCTACCGCTACCTCCTCGCTTACCTGCGCGGCGAAGTGGACTTGACCACCGCTATTGCCCTGACCCAGCGCGATACGCGCCGGTTCGCCAAACGACAGTTGACCTGGTTTCGGGCCGACCGCCGCATCCAGTGGTTTAACCTTCTCCCTAATTTTGACCCCGCACAAGTGGCGGAACGAGTGCTGGCTTCCGACCCGTTTGACAAAGCCGATTGGGGGGGATAGAATCAAAACTGCTAATAATGCCTTTGGAGCCGGGCCGCGTGCGATTGGCTACGGAACGGACTTGGCAACACCCCAGGGCCGTGTTGGGCGAAGTCAGCGGGGGACGGTGGCGTTCTCTGGAGGTCCCGCCGGTGAGCGTGCGGGCCGGAGGGGTTACCCTCGATTTTGAAGCCCTACAGGCCCTAAACCTCGCGCTGGTGAGGGAGCAGGAGCGGCTGCCTACCGCCACGGCGGGCATCATGCAGACCCTTTGCAATCTGAAATCTCCAAACCGCTCCCTCACGCTCCCAGCAACCACAGCAGCAGGGCCTTCTGAATGTGCAGGCGGTTTTCAGCCTCGTCCAGCACCACCGACTGGGGCCCGTCAATTACCTCATCGGTGATTTCCTCCCCCCGATGGGCGGGGAGGCAGTGCAGCACGATGGCCTCGGGCTTGGCCTGGCGCAGGAGTTGGGCATTGAGTTGGTAGGGTTGGAACACCCGGCGGCGTTCCTCAAGGGTGTCCTCCTGGCCCATGCTGGCCCATACATCGGTGTACACGGCATCGGCCTCAGCCACGGCGGCCTGGGGGTCGTTAGTCAGTTCGATAGTGCTGCCGGCCGCCGTTGCCAGTTGGCGGGCCTGAGCCACGATGTCCTCTGCGGGTGCGTAGCCTCGCGGATGGCCGACACTCATGTTGACCCCCAAAGTACCTGCCAACAGCAGCAGGGAATGACATACATTGTTTCCATCGCCCACGAAGGCCAATTTCAACCCGGCCAGCGTTCCCTTGTGTTCCAGGATGGTCAGGAAGTCGGCCAGGGCTTGGCAGGGATGCTCTCGCTCGGTGAGGGCATTGATTACCGGCACCGTAGCGTGCGCTGCCAGTTCCTCCACCGCCCGGTGGGCATAGGTGCGGGCCGCGATGCCCTGCACCCACCGGGACAGATTGCGGGCCACGTCGGCGACCGTTTCCCGCACCCCCAACTGGATGTCCGCCGGGGCCAGATAAACGGCGTGCCCCCCCAGTTGGGTCATGCCGGCCTCAAAGGTCACCCGGGTACGCAGCGAGGGCTTTTCGAAAATCAGGGCCAGAGTTTGGCCCCGCAGGGGCGCGTTCATCCGGCCGCTTTTCCCTTCGGCTTTGAGGTTCCGGGCGCGGGCCAACAGGGCCTCCACCTCCGCCCGCGAAAGGTCGGCAATACTAACCAGATGTCGTGTGTTCATAGGTGTAATTAGAACAATCCTGGGTAGGTCTAACGGCAAATTTAACTTTGTCGAGTTATTATACCTGAAAAGACTTCCCCCGTCAACCACCATCCTCATTCTGTATGGCTATCTGGGAAATGGAACGCCTCCGCGGCCTCTATTCTACCTCTACCCATCCACCTCTCCTCACTGCTTCGCATAGGGCCAAGATGAGCCGCTGGGCCTCCAAACCGTCCCGAGCAGCGGGGGTCACGGGCGTGCCCTCCAGCAGGGCCTGGGCAAACCGCTCCAACTGTTGCTGGTACCAGTCGGCGACTTGATTGCCCAAGCGGTGGTAGAGGTTGGCGGTTGCATCGTAGGCCGACACGCGGCTGACCAATTGGCGGTAGGGGAAAGGGATTTCCACATTGACCACGGCTCTGGAGGCCTGTAGCATCAGCCCTTCCTGCCAATCAGCGGGTTGAGCAGTAATGAACTGGTGGGTGCCCCGGGCCCCGCTGGCAAACTCCAGCGTGGCGGCCACCGCTACCTGTCCGTTCACTTCTCCCCCCGTCGCGCACACCCGCCGCACCGGCCCCCCGAACCAGAGGAGCAAATCAGCGTGGTGCACCGAATGGCCGATAAAGGCCTCCTCCCACCGCTCGCGGCCGGAGGGCACCCGGCGTTGTTCCGGCGTAGATATGCGAGGCCCGGCGAGGGTGTAGGCGTAGTGCGCATGGAAGCGGGTGTCCAAGTACCAACTGCTCACCAACAGCGGAGCCCCGCCTTGCTCAGTCCAAAATGCGTGGGCGAAACGCAGACCGGGGTCATGCCGCTTCATAAAAGCCAATTGCACTGGTAGACCTTGCTCCTCTGCGGCCGCCAAGATGGCTTCACAATCGGCCACCGTCGGGGCCATAGGCTTCTCCAACAGCACGGGCAAGCCGTAGGCCAGGGCCTCGAGGGTGGTCTCCCGATGCAGGGTTTCGCCCGTGCAGTTGACCACCGCGTCCAGTCCCGCTTTTTCGTACATTTCCGCGGCCACAGTGTAATGCTGGGGCACCTGAAATCGGGCCGCCACTGCCTCCGCTTGGGCCGCGCTCACGTCGCATACGGCCACCACTTCCACGTTGCTGGCTTTGCCGGCGGCAGGCAGATGGGCAATTTGCGCGATGCCCCCACAACCCAGCACCCCTAAGCGAATTCTCTCCATGAGAGCCTCCTCGCAAGTTTGAGAATGAGGGACGAGAAACAGGTAAAGAACCACCAGGGCTACCTTGCTCCTCCCTTGGGGATGAGTATAGCAGGAACTCCCCACGCCGTCAAATGTCAGCGGCTTACGAGGTAAGCAAATAAGCCAATATAACACCTCCGGGGAGATGGGCCTCAAACTTGGAACTGAGTTAGGTGCGAACACGTTGTATTAAAGAGGCCACCAGATTAGTTGATTTCTGGGGCTGTCAACTGAGGGACAGGGCACGCTCAGCGATGGTTTTCATAAGCGAAGAAAGGGTCAGTGAACCTCAGAGGAGCAGAAATGAGAGGTGTTTTTAGCCCTCTAAAGGGTTTCCTATCATTGGTGCTGAGCCTCGGGCTGGCTTCAGTTAGTTATCCGGCTCAGTTGGAGATAGGCGCCAAAGCGTGGAAGTTAGAGGACGTTTTACGCGGAGATACACTAACCCTGGACGTTCCCCTGCGCAACAGGGGTGATACTCCCCTGAGCATCACCAAAATTGAACTTACTACGGAGGCCCTGCAGGCTCAGGTGGAGGCTAAAACCATCCCGCCCCAGAGCACCACGGTCCTGCATCTTTCCCTGGACACTTCCGCGCTGGACCGGAAAAGCCGCAAATTCCGGCATGAAGTTTTCCTGTACACCACCGAGGCGGCCGCACCGGTGCGGGTCATTGACGTGATTGTCAAACTTCAGGAGCGTCTGCGCGAGCCCCGTCCCCGGAGGGGCAACGAAAAGCCAGTAACGGTGCATTTTTTCTACAAAACCACCTGTGTCATCTGTCTGGACCTGCGCCGAAACTTCCTGCCTGCCCTGCGCCAGTACTTCGGCGACCTGTTAATCCTCCACGAGCACGACTACCTGGCCCCTTCGGAACTGGAACTGCTCCACACTTTTGCCGACGCCTACGGCG
Source organism: Armatimonadota bacterium (assembly GCA_012961305.1). Lineage (GTDB taxonomy): Bacteria > Armatimonadota > UBA10988 > UBA10988 > DTZQ01 > DTZQ01. The sequence continues at coordinate 6,838 of DTZQ01000125.1, forward strand.
TGCGGGGAGCCAAAGGCCCAGCGTTGGCCTTCGTGGGGAACACAGCCCTAACCAACGTAGAGGAGATTAAACTGCATTTGGAAGAGGTCATAGAGCGCAATCTCGTTTCCCCCAC